>JAKQBV010000604.1 GCA_029573925.1 bacterium | reverse complement strand
AGAACCGCCCCAATCAAGGCGCCCCAGATGGTCTCTGCTCCGCCGACTATTATCATCAGCACGAGCATTATGGAGAACTGAAGCCCGAAAGAAGGAGGGCTTATGAAAGTCATGTAATGCGCGTACAAGCTTCCGGCAAGCCCGGCAAACACGGCGCTGATCACAAAAACTTTGAGTTTGTAAGAATTAACATTCACGCCCATCGCCGCCGCCGCCGTCTCGCTTCCGTGCAATGCGCGCAAAGCCCTGCCGACTCTGGAATTCAATATGTTAATCGCAACCAAGATAACAATTAAAGCTATGGTCCAATATAGGTAATACACCTGCATATCCGTTCTCATAACGGTTTCAAAAATCTTCAGGCGGGGAATGCCCACGATTCCCGAAGGGCCTTCCGTGACGGAATGCCACTCGTTCATAACGATAAAAGCTATTATGCCGAGGCCCATCGTCGCCACAGCCAGATAGTGCCCTTTCAACTTCAGAGTGGGCGCGCCGACCAGATAAGCGATGGCTCCGGACAGAACCATGGCCGCGATAACATCCACCCATAGCGGACAACCGTAAACCACGGTCAAAATCGCGGACGTATAAGCGCCTATTCCGTAGAATGCCGCGTGTCCTAGAGATATCTGACCTGCGTGACAGACTAAAAGGTTCAACCCCACGGCAATCATCGTATTTAAAGCCATAAAGATAAGAATGCTGATATAGTAAGAGTTCATCGCCCCGAATTTGACAAGTATCGGCGGCGCGGCTAGAACGAACATCAACGCAACCAGAATCCCGTAATCATTTTTCAACAAAGATTTCATTACTGTTTTTCCTGCCCCATCATCATCTCTTTAAGAGGGGCCAATCCCTGCGGTCTCACGAACAAAACCAACAGAAGGATGACGAACGCGATTGCGTCGCGGTAGCTTGAAGAAATAAGCCCCGCGCCGAGAGCCTCTATGACGCCGAGAAGGATTCCGCCGATTATCGCGCCGCCGCTGCTTCCCAACCCGCCTAAAATGCAAGCGCAGAATCCTTTCAGTCCCAGCATAACTCCCGCGTCGTATTTTGCTAAATTTAACGGAGCAATGATGATTCCGGCGGTCGCGCCAAGCGCTCCGCTGACCACGAATGATATTAAAAGCACGTTCTCGACATTTATACCCATCAGTCTGGCGGCCGTTTTATTTACGGCGGTTGCGAGCATCGCCTTTCCCATAAGCGTTTTCCTGTAAAACAACTGAAGCAACACAACCGCCGCTATAGTTATCCCGAAAACCCAGAAACTTTGAGGGAGAATGGTGGCTCCGAAAATTTCTATCGGCTCTTCTCCGCTGAAATGCCTCATAGCGTATGCGTCTTTTCCCCAAATAAACATGGATATGCCGCGCAGAACTATAGACGCGCCGATTGTCACGATTATCAGGGTCATCGCGTTGGAGTTTCTAAGCGGATGAATTGCTAGACGTTGAAGCGCGAAAGCCACTAGCGCAGTGCCGGCCACGGCTATAATAAACGCCAGCGGCATCGGAAGCCCATAGACTTCCGTCATAGTCACCATCAGCAGGCTGCCGATTACGACAAACTCACCCTGCGCAAAGTTAATGATGTTGGTTCCGTTGTATATTATGGTGAAACCGAGAGCAATAAGAGCATAGCTGCTGCCCATCACCAATCCGCTCAAAACATACTGCAAAATCTGCTCTGTTATAGTCATCGATGCCTTAAAAAAGCGGGGGTGGGGAAATCATATTCCCCGCCCCCGCCTATCATAGTTGCTCGTTCATTCAGACACTAGCTGCCACTGTCCGCCTTTAATCCCCACCATGGAGAACGCGGACACGTCGAGTCCGTAATGGTCTTCCGGCGAGTAATTAAAAACGCCTGCGGTCCCGACGAAATTTTTGGTGTTTTCAATTTCGTCGCGGATTTTCGCCTTGTCCGCGCCACCTCTTTCAAGAGCTCCGGCAAGAATCTTTATCGCGTCATACGCATGACCGCCGAAAGTGCTGACGGGCTTGTTGTACTTGCCAGTGTAAGCGGTCTTATAATCGACAAGCATCTGTTTCTGCGGATGACCGTCCGGAAGCTGCTCTGCCACTATCAAGCGGCCTGAAGGCAACAACACGCCTTCCGCAGCGTCGCCTGCCAATTCGATGAATTTAGCGTTGGCCACTCCATGGCTCTGAATGAGCGGAATGGACATTTTAAGCTGTTTCATGTTGCGGGCGACAATCGCCGGGCCGGGATTTGTTCCCCAGCATATCACGGCTTGGGCTTTCGTTCCTTTAATCCTCGTCAACTGCGGCGTCATGTCAGTGTCTTCGCCGCCGAAAGTCTCTTTCGCGACAATCTCGATGCCGCGTTGCGGGGCGAGAGCTTCAACCTCAATCTTCCCGCTCACGCCATAAGCGTTGGAATCATTGATGAAAGCGATTTTGTTGATGCCCTGCGCTTCGAGATAGTCAAGGATTTTCAGAACGGCGTCTCTGTCGCTCTGCGGAGTCTTGAACACCCACGGATTCACCGGCTCGACGATCTTCACGCTTGCAGCGCAGGAAATCAACGGAGTCTGCGCTTCTTCAAACGTCTTCATTATGGCGAGGGTGGTTCCGCTGGTCGTGGTGCCCACAACAGCAAGGACTTGGTCTTTTTCGATAAGTTTTTTTGCGGCCATCAGAGACTTGGTTTCATCGCCTTCGTCGTCTTCGACGATGAGTTCGAGTTTGTGACCGTTAATCCCGCCGGCTTCATTGATCTGAGCGACGAGCATTTCTGCGGTTTCTTTTTCAGGTTCGCCGAGGGGCGCGGCGCGCCCTGTAACAGCGAATATCGCTCCGATTTTGTACGGCTCTTTCACTTCTTCAACTTTTTCTTTCTTCGCTTGGCTGCATCCGGCGAGCAACCCTGCGGCCATTGCCAACCCAGTGATTATCGCGAGGGAACACAACATCCTCAATCTACTCTTCATTTTCAACTCCTCATTTTTTTTTGCGCCATGCGGGTGCGGCGCTTTTTTCGGCGGAGCATTCCGCCTTCCAACCGGCCCATCTTCAAAGCGAAACTGCTTCCTGCTCTGTCAGTACTTTCACCCCCCCTTTCTCCAACAGCGATATCAGTTTTTCATATTCATCCACGCGCAGTATCACAACGGCGTTGTCTCGCGACTTTGTTACGAACGCGTAAAGATATTCGACGTTCACGTTGTTGTCGCGCGGGATTTTCAGAAGTCTTGCCAACCCTCCCGGCTCGTCGGGAGCTTCAGCGGCCACGACCGGCGTGGCGCTCGCTGTGAATCCTTTTTCCCTCAAAACTTTCAGCGCCTTCTCCGTGTCGTTTACTATACAGCGCAATATTCCGAAATCGGATGTGTCCGCCACCGACAACGCGCGGATGTTGACCCCCGCCTCTCCGATTGCCTCGGTGGCTTCAGCCATTCTTCCATACTTGTTTTCCAAAAACACCGATATCTGCTTGACCATGCGGCATTGTCTCCTTTCGGCTCGCGCTCCCGAAAGCCACTTTTTAACTTTCGAGGGCATATGTTGAATTATCTATTTTATAATAAAATCCTATTTGTCGTAAACAGTCCGCCTGTCGATAATCCTCTGCGCCTTTCCCTCTGATCTCTGGATGGCTTTCGGCTCGACCAGTTTCAGCTTCACTCCAATCCCCAACACGCTCTCCATCTCTCCTCGGATTTTCTTCTCAAGTTTTTCAAGTCCTTTGATATTGTCCGTGAAAATTCCGGGAGAGACCTCGATCCAGACTTCCAGCATGTCCATCGCGCCCTGCCTGTCCACAAGTATCTGGTAGTGAGGCTCCAAGCCGGGAATCTGAACTATCACGCTCTCTATCTGGCTGGGGTAAACGTTTACCCCTCGGATTATCAGCATATCGTCAGTTCGTCCGGTAAGCCTTTCCATCCTGATGTGTGTTCGTCCGCACGCGCACTTCTCGGGGATCAACCTTGTTATGTCCCTTGTCCTGTACCTTACGACCGGGAAAGCTTCCTTTGTCAGAGTAGTAAAGACCAACTCGCCTTTTTCACCCATAGGCAAAGGCTGCTGGGTTTCGGGATCGACGACCTCGGGATAGAAGTTGTCGTCGAATATGTGCAATCCGACTTTCTCCATGCACTCGCTGGAAACGCCGGGGCCGATCACTTCAGTCAGTCCGTAGATGTCTATTGCGTCGATGCTTATATTTTTCTCCACCTGTTCCCTTAGTTCCCGCGTCCACGGTTCCGCGCCGAGAAAAGCCGTGTTCAGCTTGATGTCCCTACCCGGCTCCAGCCCTGCCTCTCGCAGCGCTTCCGACAAAAACAGGCAGTAGGAAGGCGTGCAACACATCTTGGTGACTCCGAAGTCCTTCATCACGAGAATCTGCCGTTTCGTGTTGCCGACTGATATCGGCACGACTGTGGCGCCGATTTTTTCCACGCCGTAATGCACGCCCAGTCCGCCTGTAAACAAACCGTATCCGTAAGCGTTCTGCACAACATCGTTCTTCGTTGTGTTGCCGCATGTGAGCGTTCTCGCCATCACGTCAGCCCACATCTTGATGTCGTTCTTAGTGTATCCGGCCACCTTGGGCTTTCCCGTCGTCCCTGTAGATGAATGTATCCTGATGATTTTCTTCATTGGCACGGCGAACATGCCGAACGGATAGTTGGCCGCCAAATCCTCTTTCGTGTTGAAAGGCAGCTTCGAAATGTCTTCGAGCTTCTTGATATCCTTCGGCGCAATTCCCGCGGCGTCCATCTTGGTTTTGTACGGCGCGACTTTGTCGTACACGCGGCTCACTAGCAGCTTCAGCCGCTCTAACTGCAATTCCTTCTTTTTTGAATCGGGCATGCATTCGCAACGCTCGTTCCAGATAAGATGTTTTTTCGCCATTCTCAATCCTTCTTTCATCGGGTCTTTTGCGGCGCTATCCGCCCGTCCGCCGCTTTATCTATTGCTGAACTGCATTCCTCGCTCAAAAGCTTTCGTGTTTATCTCCATGAGTTTTGCAGGCACGAGTTCGGATAATGTTTTCATCCATATTTTTCTGCTAACAGGAAGATTGCCGGCCAACGCCCCGGTAAGAATCACATTCACGACCCTTTCGTTCCCCAGTTCGAAAGCCACATCCGCGGCCGGAATCACTCTCACGTCTTTGGCCTTCTTCTTAATCCTCTCAATCACGTCGGGCGGATACTCCTGCTGCCCTGACGCGACGGAGGGAGGGTCTATCTTCTGGTCGTTCAACAAAACTGTGGAACCCGCGTAGATATAGCTCATGTACCTTAGAGCTTCGAGAGATTCGAAAGACAGCATATAACGGGCCGAATCATAAGGAATGAGCGGAGAATAAACCTTCTCGCCTGCGCGGATATGGCTGGAAACAGCTCCGCCTCTCTGCGCCATCCCGTGGACTTCCGACTGTTTCACGTCGTATCCGGCGTACACCAGCGCCTGAGAGATTATTCTGCTCGCGAGTATTATGCCCTGTCCGCCGACTCCCACAATCAGAATGTCGATCGGCTCTTTCGATGTCGCCTTGCCGGCTGCTTTTTTCTCTGTCGATGCCGTTTTCATATCAGTGTCTCCGAAGTGACGAAATTTTTATTTCGATGCCGGAACTCCAATCGAGTCGAACGGACAAATCTGTCCGCACACTCCGCAACCATTACATAGATAATCCACGATGAACGCCTTCTCGCCTCTCTTCGTTAAAGCGGGGCAGTTAATCTTAAGGCAGGCTCCGCACTCTTTGCATTTAACCGAATCCACCGCCAGAGGCGCGCTTTTCACTTTGAATATCAGCGGACATGGAGCCGTCGAGATGACCACCGATGGTTCCTCTATTGAAACTTCTCTCTTGACGACCTCTCTGGTTGCTTTCACTTCAAACGGGTTAACCCTAAAAACGCGCTTCACTCCGAGGGCGCGACAGACTTCCTCCAGATTCAAAGACACCGTATCTTCGCCCTTGAGAGTCCGGGCTGTTCCCGGATGATTCTGGCCGCCCGTCATTGCAGTCGTTCGGTTGTCGAGTATTATGACCGTGTTAGAGCCTTTATTGTACGCCATTTCCATGACGCCTGTCAGGCCGCTGTGCATGAATGTCGAGTCGCCCAGCACGCCCACGCTCTTCTGAGTCGTATTTCCGCCCACCTTGCTGTACCCGTGAGACATCCCTATGCTGGCTCCCATGCACACACAACTGTCATGTGTGCTGAGCGGAGGAAGCACGCTAAGCGTGTAACAACCTATGTCTCCGAATATGACAAGCTTCAACGGCTTTATCGCCGAGAACAACCCTCTGTGCGGGCATCCCGGACACAAGTTGGGCGGGCGGTTGGGCAGCCCTTCCACGACATCGGCCTTGTGCGGCTTTCTTTTCTTCACGAAACCGTCCCGGACGACATCCGGGTTCAATTCGTCTATCTCAGGCAGCCGCGATTTGCCCTCTACCGCTATTCCCATGGCGGCAATCTGCTCCTCCATGAACGGCTCAAGCTCCTCGACCACGAATATTTTTTTCTTGCCTTTGGCGAATTTTCTAATCATTTCCTTTGGCAAGGGATTGGAAAGCCCTATCTTCAAAAAATGCGCCTGCGGAAAAACCTCTCTCGCGTACTGATATGCGACCCCCGCCGACACCACTCCTATATCCCCTTTTCCCGGCTCTATGGAGTTTATAAGCGCTTTTTCACCGTATTCGGCAATATTCTTCTGTCGCTCCACCACCACCCTATGCCTCATTCTGGCGTTTGAAGGAACCATCACATATTTCTTGGGGTCGGTTTTGAATGGCTTTCGCGCGAGGCTTTTGCGCGGCTTGAGTTCGACTATCCCGCGCGAATGGCTGATTCTTGTCGTGACCCTCACCATTACGGGCGTGTCGAATTTCTCGCTCATATCAAACGCCAGCTTTACGAAATCCTTCGCCTCTTGGCTTGTGGACGGCTCAAGCATAGGAACCTTCGCAAGACGCGCGTAGTAGCGGTTGTCCTGCTCGTTCTGAGAGCTGTGCATGGCCGGGTCGTCAGCGCAGATAAGAACCAGACCGGCGGAAATCCCCGTGTAGCTCAATGTGCAGAACGGGTCTGCGGCGACATTGAGGCCGACATGCTTCATGCATACCAGAGTCCTGACGCCGCCCAGCGCCGCTCCTATTCCGACCTCGAGCGCCACTTTCTCATTGGGAGCCCATTCAGCGTTCACTTCCCCGAATCCGGCTATGGCTTCCGTGATTTCCGTGCTCGGAGTGCCGGGATACGCGGACGCAAAACACACGCCTGCCTCCCATGCTCCGCGCGCTATCGCCTCGTTGCCAGTCAGCAGTTGTTTCATATCGGTTCTGCCTTTCCGCTATAGATGTTGTTCAGTCGCAGATTTTCGCTCGCGCTCAACCCCCCGCGCGCATTCGTATCGATTCCTTAAAACCATAAATTTCTATCAACATTTATGAGCAAAGTCAAGTAAAAAGAAGTATGAGGGTCTGCGACATAAAAGTGGGTAAAATGATTTCCCCTCTTTTTTTTGCGTCTGATATGTAGTATAATAAACTACATACATTGAACCGCAAAGGGGGGCACATGAATCAAACGGAAAAACTGATGGCAAGACGCGAGGCAA
>JAKQBV010000601.1 GCA_029573925.1 bacterium | reverse complement strand
TCTCGGCGAAACCGTCTTCGAGGAGTTTTTCGTTGGTCTTTTCTATGAAGTCGCGAACGCCGGGGAACCGCGAGAAATATGTTTCAATGAAATCGGCGGCCTGCTGACGGGAGATGCCAAGCTCCTGTGAAAGCCTGAACTCGCGCATCCCGTATATGAGGCCGAAGTTGATCGTCTTCGCGTATCTGCGCTGATCCTGCGTCACTTCCGAGACTGGGACTCCGAACACCTGAGCGGCGACGGACGCGTGAATGTCCTCCCGGTTGCGGAACGCTTCAAGCAGGGAAGGGTCGCCGGACATCTCGGCAAGGAGCCGTATTTCGATCTGGGAGTAGTCGGCGGAGACAAGGGCGAGGCCTTTGGAGCCGGGGATGAACGCGCGCCTGATTTCGCGCCCGTCCTCGGAGCGCACCGGGATGTTCTGCATGTTGGGGTTGCTGCTTGACAATCTGCCTGACGCTGCCAGCGTCTGGTTGAAGCTCGTGTGGACTCTGCCCGTGCGCGGGTTTATCAGCGCGGGCAGCGCGTCAATGTACGTGCCGCGCAGTTTGCTCGCCTGCCGGAACTTTATTATCAGCGGGACCGCCGGGTGGTCGCATTTGAGTTGTTCGAGGACGGCTATGTCGGTGGATTCCTTTTTGACTTTCCTGAGGCCGAGTTTTACGAACAGCAACTCGGCCACCTGTTTCGGGGAATTCAAGTTGACGTCCGCCCCGGCAAGCTCCGCCACCGCCGCGCTCAGCGCCCGCTCTCTTGCGGCGAAGTCTTCGGACATCCCCGCGAGCGCGGACGCGTCCAGCGCCACTCCGTTCCATTCCATCTCGGCCAGAACCGGGATGAGGGGCATCTCGATTTTCCTGAACACCCGGTCGAGGCCGTCTTCGGCCAGACGTCTTGAAAGCTCCGGCTCTATCCTCAACGCGGCGTCCACATCCGCGCAGGCGTAATCCACCGCGTCCCCGATTTTTACCTCGGAGAATTTTTTCTGCGTTTTTCCCTTGCCGACCATGTCCTCGTATGTTTTCAGGCCCGCTCCCAGCAGGTTCGCCGCGACCGTTTTCAGCCCGTATCTACGGCCGTCCGGGTCTATCAGGTAAGCCGCGATGAAAGAGTCGTAAGCGATGTTTGCAAGAGACACGCCAGCAGCGCGAAGCATCAGCGCGTCGAATTTGAGGTTGTGGCCGATTTTTTCTATGTCAGGGTTTTCCAGATATGGTTTCAACAGGGCAATCGCGAGGTCCGGGTCTAACTGTTTTCCAGCGTCCGGGTCGGAGTCGTCTTCATCGTCCGAGCCGTCGCCGCCGCCGAAAAGGTCGCCGCCGCCGCGTTTCACGGTGGAGCCGTGTCGAATGGGGATGTAGATGGCGTCGCCAGCCTCGGAAGCCAGAGCGATGCCCACTATGGGGTCGGCGAAGGGGTCCAGCCCGTCGGTTTCGAGGTCTACGCAAAGCCTGCCGCGCGCGGCGGCCCGCTCCAGAGCCTCGCGGATTTCGGCCTCGTCGAACACAGCCTTGTACACAGAGTCGAACTGAACGGCGGCGGGGCGGGGCGGGGCGGCCGCCTCCTCTTTCATTCCAATCTCCGATATGAAACTTCTCATTTCATATTTCTCGAAGAAAGCCGCAAGCTTTTCGTCGTCGACCGCCGGGAGTTTGTACGCGCCGATTTCAAAGGGGAGCGGCGCGTGTTTCTCTATCGTGCCGAGCCTTCTGCTCAGTTCCGCAAGTTCCCTGTTAGCCGCCAGTTTTTCCCGCAGCCCTTTCTTGTCAATCTGTTCAAGAGAATCAAACACGGCGTCCAGATTTCCAAATTGTTCCAGCAGAGCAGTCGCTGTTTTCGGCCCGACGCCCGGCACTCCGGGGATGTTGTCCGAACTGTCGCCCTCAAGCCCTTTGAGGTCGGGTATCCTCTCCGGATAAACGCCCATTTTTTCTTTGACCGCCTCGCGGTCGAACTTTTCAAGTTCTGAGGAGCCTTTTAGCGACATCAGCACGGAGACGCTGTCGTTCACCAACTGGAACATATCTCTGTCGCCTGTAAGAATATCGACCTCAAGGCCCTGTTCCGCGCCCGCCCGCGCCAGCGTTCCGATCACGTCGTCGGCCTCGTACCCGTCGAGCTTGGCGGGAGTTATCCCGAAAGCGGAAATAAGCTCGTTGATGGCAGGAATCTGCTCGCGCAATTCGTCCGGCATTCTGTCCCTGTGAGCTTTGTAGGCGGCATATTCGGCGTGCCTGAAGGTGGGGGTTTCGGACTCCATCGCCACCACCAGATAGTCGGGCTTAATATCTTTGAAAATCTTCAGCAGCGCGCGCGCCATGCCGAACACCGCGCCGGTGGGAATCCCCTCCGCCGTCTTCATCTTGGGCATGGTGTGATAGAATCTGTATATAAGGCCGAATGTGTCAATCAACAATAATTTGTCTTTGGTCATAATCCCGCCGTCTCCCCGCGAGGCGCGGCTGCCCGCCGCCTGCGTTGAATATTATAGCGCAGGCGCGCCGCTCACGCGCGCGGAACTCCGCCGAAAAGCGGTTAAGGGAAAACTTTTGAAAAAGTTTTCCCTTAAACCCTTTCAAAACGTTTCATGCTAGCGCCGATGGGAAGGCTTCGCTCTTCCCATCGGCGCGTATCAGTGAAAAGATGTTGGAAGAGGGTTTATAAGAGACAATTCATCCACATAAAACAGCAATATAATGAAAAGAAAAGCCGATGCGTCGAAAACCCGGAACTGTAGGGGCGGGGTTGCCCCGTCCGAATGGCATGGCAATCTGTAGGGGCGACCCTTGCGGTCGCCCGTTGTTGCGTTTAAGGGAAAGCCTTTGAAAAAGTTTTCACTTAAACCCTTTCAAAACGTTTCCTTGCGCGCGGCGAAGCGGGCGCGTTCGCGCCTGCGCTCCGCCGCGCTCATGTGAAAAGGTATTGGGAAAGAGTTTAATGAGAATCTTCTTCTTGAACATCTTCACAGGAGCGACGGGGTGCGACGCGTCAGCGTCGCGTCCCGTCGCGCATTGAAAAGTTTGAAGGATTTTCAAGGAAACTTTTCAAAGTTTCCTTGAACCGCCGGAGGCATCCCATTGGCTTTTTGTCTTTTCTGGCGTTTTTAGCTCTGTTTTTGTGACAAAAAAGTCACAGGCGAGTGGACAAAAAAGTCACAGTTTGGCCTTTAATCTGGAATACCGAAAGAGTGGCGAAAA
>JAKQBV010000598.1 GCA_029573925.1 bacterium | reverse complement strand
TATCATTATCAAACGCATCACCTCCGCAGGCGAGTGGGAGAAATACTGGAATGACAGGTTGCGCTTGACCGGAAATGTTATTCTTGTCTTCAGAGGGGCTAAAGCTCTTTGATTGTCCTACAACTTTGGGACGTTATCAAGATATTTGACGCTGAACATGCTTGAGATATCATTGTAGAATAGCGAATAGCCGGTTTTCCAGAAAGCTCCATAGATGATTTGATTCCAAACACAGAAAGCAATGATGGGCAAAGCGGCTCCGGAGGCGAAAGCCGCAGATCGGCGACACTTATTCGAATCGCTCTTTATTAAAATGTAGAGAAATATTGCCGGCACAAAAATGCTTTCAATCATCCTCATGGAAGGAATGCAACCTGCAGATAATCCGGCAGCTAATAAAAGAAGCGCGGATCGTTCAGCGCGCAAGCCTCGAACGGCGAGCGCCAAGGACATCATCAGAAAAAACAGGACGGCAATGTGCGAATAGTTATAGTGAATGTGCTGGTTGAAGACAGGGTTAATCGCAAATAATATCAGAGCGGCGAGCGACCAGCGCGGTCCTATCCGTTCACGGCAGAAAAGGAAAAAAGCAACGAGAGCCAGCGACGCCATTATCGGATTGGCCCAATACACGGCTTTAGCGCCGAAAACTATGCGTGTCGCGGCCAATGTTGCGGGGAATCCTGCCGGCCATGGATTGTCGTATCTGCCTTTAACTAAGCTGGGTCTCCATGTGTATCCCGTGAATTGCGCTCTTGACTCCACAACTTCGAAGTTTCTGCCTTCAGTCGCTATAAGACGACTTTGTTTGAGATATCCGTGAGAATCCAACCCGGAAGCTGCGGGTCTGAAGAAAGAGAAAAGAATCAAAAAATGAATCAGGATAATAAAGGCCGCCGCCGCAGAGTAGATTATTTCCGGCGGCTTCATCGCGTTTGCGGTCAACGTACTCAGCGCGGCATCGGCGGGCGTATTTTCTACGGCGGCCTTAGACGCTTTGTTCGACACGCTCGACATTTTCTTTTTGCCGTCTTTCTTCACGCGTTCACATTATTCCTTAAAGAGAGCAAACTGCGACATCGGTTCTGTTCGCTACAAATCGCCGAAACGGGATTAATTTGAGAATAAACGACTTTTATAAAGTCCTGAGCGAAAAAGCAGGTAAGAAAATACAGATCCCAGAGTCATAAGGCCGTAAACGACGCCGCGTTTAAAATTGATTGAAGAAGCTCCTTCTGGATATCTGGTTTGAATCGGCAATTCGCAGATATTAAAACCGAAACGGACAGCCTGAAAAATCACCTGCTGGTCGTAAACGAAATCGTTTGAATTGCGAAGGAAAGGAATGGTTTCGAGCAGTTTTCTGGAGTATGCGCGATACCCGGTGTGATACTCGGATAAGCGGATTCCGAGCATGGCGTTTTCGATTGTTGTGAGAAATCTATTGGAAAAGTATTTGTAATAGGGCATACCGCCGCTGAGAGCGCCGCCGGGAGAGAGAAAACGAGACGCAAGGACGAGGTCTCCGCTCCTGTTTTCGATCTCTTGAATCATCCGGGGAATTATTTTTGGATCGTGCTGTCCGTCCGGATGAAGCATTATCACGACATCGGCGTCCCTGCGTAGAGCTTCCATATAGCATGTCTTCTGGTTGGCCCCGTAACCGGCGTTATGCGGATGAGCCACCACATGAATGCCGAGTTGTTTGGCGATATCCACAGTGGAGTCAACGCTGCCGTCGTCGACGAGAATGACTTCGTCAACACAGTCCTTGGGTATCAGCGAATATGTCGCCGCGAGAGTTTTTTCAGCGTTCAACGCAGGCATCACTACTATGCGTTTTGACATCTTATCCCGCTCTTTTCCTAGCAACTCTCATTCAATGTTGATTCTAATCGCCGACATGATGCGCGATCAATAATCAGATTACAATTGCCATAATATATCAACAACATTATACAAGCGGATAACGACTAGAGCTATAGATGCGAAAAGGGTGTTAAAAGCCGCGAAAAACGTGTTCTTGACACTTCAATGATGCCTTTGATATGATTGCGTACAGGTGAAGTGGCGCTGCTGCGGTCGAACTAAAAAAGCAAAAAACGAAATAGAACTCAATCGATCGCGGTGAAAAACAGAGAAGAAACTCGGCAATGCGTTGTTTAAGCGTGTCCGGGATGCGGGAACGCGCGAGATGTGTGATTATCGCCAATCAACGCGTTTCCTGTTTATGTATTAATTTGATTAATATTGATGATTTATCAAAAACAGGAGGAAAGCATCATGGAAGAGACAGCAAAAAAAGCGCTAGTGCTGGACGACGAGGAAGTGATTCTTAACACGTGCAGGGAAATACTGGAGGAAACAGGACTTGAGATAATCACAAGCACATCGCCCGCGGAATGCATAGATATCGCTTCGGCGGGAGGCATCGATCTGTTCATAACGGACATAATGATGCCTGAATTGAATGGAGTCGAAGTCGTGAGGAGGATCAGAAAAACGAATCCGCGTTTGACGGTCATTGTGATAACCGGCTATCCCTCGATGGACACAGCCAGAGAGTTCATGAAACTCGGAGCTTACGACTACATCCCGAAACCCTTCACGCCTGAGGAACTTAGAAACGCGGTGTCGCAGGCGATTGGCGAAAAGGACCCGAAGAAGTCCATGCGGGAAACTCTTGTGCTGGAGATACTGGACAGGACATCAGACGACACGGACTTTTTTGACCGGCTGTACATGGAAGGCTCGGAGGCTCTGAAGGATTACGACATCAGCGCCGAGGCGAAAACGGCGATCGCGACCGGGGACGTCAAATGGATAGAAGAAAACGTAGGGAAATTGACGGAGAAGCAGATGATGACGATGGCGCGAAGGCTTGAATCGGAAATCTGGTAACTAACATGAAGAAAGCAATGGAGATTTCGAAGACATGGCGAAAGTTATATTAGGCAGTTGGCGGGACGATGTGACGGACAACCGGGGATTGAAGAAATCGGCTATTCCGGAATCATTCAAAGGCTTGAAAGAATTCGAGAGCGGAAACGACGTGCTTGCTTTCATGGGGTGGGACGGTTTTTTTCTTTTCGACCGCGACGTTCCTGTTGTGGACATGGCAAGAGCGTATGTGGAAAAGGTTCAGTCTGAAAGCTGCGGATACTGCACGCCGTGCAGGGTCGGCACGAAAGTCGTCGCAGAGAAACTTGCCGCTTTGGCTCACGGACACGGGCGGCGCGAGGACGTTGACGCAATCAAATCGATGGCGGAAGTGATACGCGACGCATCTATGTGCGAGCTTGGTCACACATCAATGACGGCTTTGCTTAAGATGATGGAGATGATTCCAGAAGCGTTTGAAGAAGCGATAGCAGGACGAGAGCCTGTGAAGCGCGGGAACTACCGGACGATGGCGACCG
>JAKQBV010000556.1 GCA_029573925.1 bacterium | reverse complement strand
AGAATCGGGCACGCCAGCGTAGAGCTTGAGCGGAGCAGGGAACTGCTTCAACTTTCCGAAAAAATGGCTGTTGTCGGAAAGTTAGCGGCTGAGGTCGCTCACAGCATACGCAACCCGATGACTTCCATAAAAATGCGTCTCTTTTCGCTAGCTCGGGGAGCCAATCTCGACGACGCGCGCCAAGAAGACTTAGAGGTTATCGCTGAAGAAATGCGACGTTTGGATAATATCGTGATCAATTTCCTCGAATTCTCTCGACCGCCTCAGTTGCGCAAACAGAAAATAGCGCTCTCCGATGTTGTGGACACCACATTGATTCTTTTGGAAAAACGCTTCGAACATGACAGAATTATGATTAGAGTGAACAGGAAAGACCCGTTGCCACAGATAGAGGCGGACCCTGAACTCCTAAAAGAAATGTTAGTCAACTTGATGGTGAACGCCTGCGAGGCGATGCCTGAAGGCGGCCATATATTAATTGTCGAGGAAATGGCGGACGACGAGGGACTCGGCAGAGTCGCCAGAGTGGCGGTCAGCGACGACGGCCCCGGCATTCCGGAGCGTCTTCTTGAAAGCATCTCAGAGCCTTTCTTCACAACGAAAGAAACCGGAACGGGACTTGGGCTTTCGATAGCCACCCGGATAATCAATGAACACGGCGGCAGGCTGGATGTCCTGTCTGTAGAGGGCGAAGGGGCAGCGTTCATTGTCAGCATCCCGATCAAGGAGGATATCTAATGAATACTATTCTGATTGTGGACGACGACATACAGCTTAGAAACAGCTTTGAAAAACTGCTAGCCAATGAGGGCTACGAAGTAAGGACTGCGGCCACAGGCGAGGAAGGCGTCGAAGCTGTCAAGAAAGACCCGCCGGACTTGGTTATTATGGATGTCAGAATGCCCGGCATGAGCGGCCTTGAGGCATTCAAAATGATTCGAGATCGCGACCCAAAACAGACAGTGATTGTGATGACGGCTTTCGGAACTACCGAGACTGCGATTGAGGCGACCCGTATGGGCGCTTTCGATTACATTTTGAAGCCTTTCGACATCCCGGACGCTCTTGAGCTTATCAGACAGGCTTTAGAGGCTTCGCGGGTTATGAAATCTAGAGTCGAGATGGACGACTCCCCGGAGAAAGCCAACCATGACGCGATTATCGGCCGCAGCGAAGCCATGCAGGAAGTGTACAAAGCAATCGGCCGCGTCGCCCCGACAGACGCGACAGTGCTCGTTCGCGGCGAGTCAGGAACCGGCAAGGAACTTGTCGCTCGCGCGCTATACAACTACAGCCGTCGCGCTGACAGGCCTTTCCTTGTGATAAACTGCGTGGCCATCCCCGAAACGCTTCTCGAAAGCGAGCTGTTCGGTTATGAAAAAGGGGCGTTCACAGGCGCAGCCGGCAGGCGCACCGGAAAAATCGAAATGGCTGACGGCGGCACTGTATTCCTAGATGAAATCGGCGACATGCCTCTCAACATTCAATCAAAAATCCTCCGCCTCCTTCAAGAGAGAAGCATCGAACGCCTCGGTGGAAGAGAGCCGATTCCCGTCAATGTCAGGATCATCGCCGCGACAAACAGAGACCTTGAAACAGCTCTAGCGGAGGGCCGGTTCAGAGAGGACCTGTACTACCGGCTAAACGTCGTCACTATCCGGGTGCCTCCCCTTCGCGAGCGTTCAGACGACGCTCCTCTCCTGTGCGATTACTATCTCGCCAGATACTCCGCAGAGATGGGCATAGACAATCCGGGCCTGACTGAAGACGCCAGATTGTTCGCGCGTTCCCACCCGTGGCACGGAAATGTCCGTGAACTGGCAAACGCTATGAAAAAGGCGATTATTTTCAGTCGCGGATTGCCAGTCCGTCGAGAAGATATCAGCCATGCGGTCGAAGCCGATCAAGAGGATATTCCTGACGAGGAACAGGCTGTGAGCGTGGCGAGACAATGGGTGAGGGAGATTCTCAAACGCGGGAAAGGCGAAGACCTATACGAGTCTCTTATGGATAAATTCGGATTGATTGTGATATCCGAGGCTCTTATGATAACAGGGGGCAACAGAACGCGAGCCGCCAGATTGTTGGGGCTTACAAGGCCGACTTTGATGGCGAAAATAGATAAGTTCAACATAACTATAGAGGCTTCAGTTCGAGGTTGAGCGGTTTCGGGAGCATGTTTTCTTTCCGGTCTCATTTATTATCTTCATCGCCGACATTAAAATAGTCGGCAGTCGCCGAACGTGAATGACGCGAGTCGCGCAATTGCGCAAATGAGAGAGGCACAATGAAAAAAAACATTATCTTGGCGCTTATCGGTTTGATGGCTGTATGCTCCACATCCTTGATGGCGGAAGAGGTTGTCAAACTCAAAGGGCTTGATGGAAACGCAATTATTCGATTCGACGAAAACGGAATTCCCAGCATAGAAGCGGACTCAATACATGACGTTGTTTTCGCGCAAGGCTGGGTACACGCAAAAGACCGATTGTGGCAGATGGACATTAATCGCCGCAGAAGCTCGGGCCGCATGGCCGAGTTGTTCGGAAAAGGCTCTGTGAACGGAGACTATAACTCCTATCTTGCCGGTCTTCCTCAGGTGTCGGCAAAGATATGGGCCGAGTGTCTTCCCGCAGAATGCGACAGTTATCAAGCTTACTCTGACGGCGTCAACGCGTACATTTTGAATATGACTGAACCTCCTGAAGAGTATTCGAGCATAGGCGCGTTTCCTGAAGCGTGGTCGCCTGTGGATTCCGTGGCTATCGGACGCGGCATGTCATGGGGGCTTTCCAGCGATTTGGGTCTTGAGATTATGCTGGGCGTGTTGGCAAAAACCATAGGGAACGCGCTGCTGATGGACTTGTTGCCATTGGACGGCGTGGACCCGATCACAATAATCGGCGACGGCTCTTTTTCGAGCTTTCCGACCGAGGATTTCGACGAGAATATCCTCGCGGCGCTGGAGCAACCAATATTCACAACTGGCCGAATGAATTTCGGCCCCGGTTTCGGCAGCAACAACTGGGTCGTAAGCGGAACAAGGGCGGCCAACGGAGCTCCGTTGCTGTCCAGCGATACTCACATGGGGCTTTCTCAGCCTTGCGACTGGTACGAGGTTCATCTGAAAGCTCCGGGGTTGCATGTGGCCGGATTGTCGATTCCCGGCGCTCCCGGAATTCTAATCGGACACAATGAGAAAGTCGCTTGGGGCGTCACTCAGGCGCGGTTCGACGTAAGCGACGCCTATGACGAAAAGCTCGATCCGGCTCGTCCTGATACCCATTATCTGCATAAAGACGAAAGCATTCCCTTCGACATCGAAGAAGTGTCGATTAAGTATAAAACGGAGACCGGGTATGAAACCGAACAACGAAGAATTCTTCGCACAGTACACGGCCCGGTTGTTTATGAAGCTGACAGGCCGAAGACAGTAACTTCTTTTCGCTGGACAGGCCATGAGCCGACACACGAGGGAGCCGCTTTCTTCGGCTTCATGGTGTCAAACGGACTCGATGACTTCAAGTCGGCTCTCGACCTATTTGAAGTCGGAGCCCAGAATTTCGTATACGCGGACGTGGAAGGCAATATTTACTATAGAAGCCAAGGAAAAATACCTCTCAGAAAAGGAAAACCTTATCTGCCTCTCGACGGCTCTTCCGGCAACTATGAATGGCGCGGATATGTTCCATATGACAGACTGCCGAGCGCGGAGAACCCGGCGGCGGGTTTCGTCGCGACCGCCAACAACCGTCAGGCGGGAGACGACTATCCGTATTATATCGGGGCAATATTCGACAAAGGATACCGGGCGCGCCGCATATCAGACATGATTCAATCTTTCGATAAAATCACTTTCGAAGACATGCAGGCCATTCAGTACGATGTGTACTCGCTTGCCGGACAGAACCTTTTGCCCGTTTTATACTCCGCCGTCGAGGAGAACCCAGATATGCTTTCTCCTTCAGCTGCAGAAGCTCTTGAAATACTCAAAGCATGGGACCTTCAGGAAATTCCAGACGCAACGGCTCCTTCGATTTTCTACCAATGGCTCAAATATTGCACTATTAACATTTTTAAAGACAACATCCCGGAGGAAGTATTTTCCAACCTCGGTCGCACGGAAGTAATGTATCCGATTATTTTAAGAAAGAAGAACCCGATTATCGACATCTATGACAATGTCAAAACGCCGAACATCAGAGAAACGAAGAATATGATGCTTGCGCAGAGCTTGAACGACGCCGTCACCGAACTTGAGAGCCGCTTCGGTCTGGATAAAACTCAATGGGTCTGGGGAAAACTTCATCAGATACGGTTGGGCCACCAGTTGGGCGGTGAGTTCAGCGTCGGCCCCGAACCAGCGCCGGGCGGTTCCGACACCGTAAACGTCGCCGATTTCGGGCTTCTGGGCAAAGACTTCAACTTCGGACACGGACCTAATATGAGGTTTACAGTAGAGATGACGCCCGGCGGGCCGCGCGCGGCTAACATAATCGCAGGCGGACAGTCCGGAAACCGCAATAGTCCAAATTATTCGGATCAGTTTCTCCCTTGGATTCAAGGGAAAACACATCCCATGTTGTTCAATGAGGACGATATCGCCTCAAGAACAATCAAGACTATTGTGTTGACCTCTCAATGACGCTTATCGGTTGGTCGCCGATCCGTATCTGGCAAGCATTGCCGTTTTGAATGTTATGAACATATAAGAAGTCGCGCTCGGGTTAGTATTTTTTTCATTTGATATATGATACGAAGAATATTATATACATACAGAGCGTCGATTGCGGCAAAAACGAGTCGCGTTGAAACGCGAAGGAGACCTCTGAAATGGGATTAAAGCGCAAGGCTCAGACAATTGTGTTGATCGCGATGTTTGTTTCCACGCCTGCTCTTGGCAAACCGCTGAAATTTCTCACGGCCAACGTAGGAAATATGACTATATCTTCAGCTAGCCATGACCGGCAGTTCAAAATATCCGAATATGATCTTCCTGTGCTCAAAGATAATATTGCCGCGATAAATCCCGATGTGGTTTTCCTACAGGAGATAGATGGAAAGGGAAAACAACAGGAAAAGCGCATCTTCGGCAAGAAATACCAGACCAGATGCAGCGAAGACATGTGCACGGCAATTAACGGGGATGTCCTTGAATTCATCGGCGAATGCGAAGGGGAGGGAAAGGGATATCTGCTTTGCGCCGCCAGAGTGTTAAATAGCAAGAAGATAGAAGAAAAATGCTCCGAAGAGAAAACAGGATACGTTTGCGTGTCAAAAAGGACATTGGCTTCGAATGAGGTCGTGAAGCTTTTCAACGTTCACGGAGCGAGTCCCGCCGACGACAAGGGTTTTTCAATACGAAGCGAACAGATTTGCGGAATTCTCGATATGATGAAGAGATTTCAAAAAACGGGATTCATTATTATCACAGGCGGCGATTTTAATTTTGATCCGGTGTACGAGAGCAAACAGTACAACAAGAAGAACGACAGAAGCGATCCTCTGTTCAACTTGAACGTGTGTTGGGGGGATATGTTCTCCGCTCCTGACGCCTCAGAGTTGAAAATCGTCAGTCCGAACGAGCCGACTTGGTTCACTAAGAAAGTGAGTCTTCTGGTTTTCGACAAACAGTTGACCAATTCTCTTGATCATGTGATAACGAACCTGAAATCCAAGAAGTGCAAGGTGCTAAGTTCCGACGAAACGCGCCTCGACGTTGACAGAACAAAGGATGGAAAGAACAAGAAGCCTTTCATGGATCACAGAGGCGTTCTCTGCGAAATGACTTTGCCTTGACGCGTAGAGTCGTTGATCGGGGTTGTGTTGAGGGATCCTGACTAATCTTTTATTTATTGTCTTCGCACTGTTCGGACATAGGACACGCATTGCATTCGTCGCACTCTTTTTTCAGGCGGGCCTCGTCAAAAAAATGCTTAACCGCGAATGCGGTAGCGACGACGAAGATTATTGGAAGGGCTATCCAGTCGTACCACATGCGTTTTGCTCCTTTCGAACTGCCTCCGCTGACGGAAGGCAGAACAGTATCAGAATGGCGATAAGAACGCGTGTCGCCGATCAACCGACGCCGACGCCGAACGTCATGCCAATTCTATAAACTAAAAAGCATATCCCCCAAGCG
>JAKQBV010000549.1 GCA_029573925.1 bacterium | reverse complement strand
TCTCGGTCGTTATCGTTCCTTTTCTCGCTTTGTCAATTAGAGTCATAGTGTCACGAATCCCTTTGGGCTGTCGCGGCGAAGCCGCCGCCGTTTATTTGATTACGCCTTCAACCGGGCTGCTGGGCGAGGCGATTTCCGTTCTCGCGATTCTTCCGGCGAGATAAGCGAGCCTTCCGGCCTGAACGCCGAGTTTCATCGCCCGCGCCATCGCCACCGGGTCGTCCGCTTTCGCTATGGCAGTGTTTATCAGGACGGCGTCCGCTCCAAGCTCCATCGCCTGAGCCGCGTCGGAAGGAACTCCCAGCCCGGCGTCCACCACTATCGGCACGATGCCGCCGAACCTCTTGATGATAAGCTTTATGTAAGTGAAGTCGATGAATCCCTGCCCGGAGCCTATGGGAGACGCGAGGGGCATTACCGCGGCCGCTCCCGCGTCAATTAGCTTTTTAGCCACAACAGGATCGCCCGTCGTGTACGGCATCACCGCAAAACCGTCCGCCGCAAGAACGCGCGTCGCCTCTATCGTTCCGACCACGTCCGGCAGAAGCGTCTCCGGGTCGTTTATCACTTCCAGCTTCACCAAATCGCTGAACCCGGCCGCGCGGGCGATATTCGCCACTCTCACCGCTTCGTCCACCGTAGCGCATCCCGCCGTGTTCGGCAGCAGCTTGAACTTGCTCTTGTCCAGATAATCGAGCAGCGACTCCTCGTTCGGGTTGTCTATGTTGACGCGCCTGACCGCGAACGTCACAAGCTCCGATTCGGATTCTGCCAGAGCGTCTTTCATAAGCTGGAATGTGGCGTACTTGCCGGTTCCCGTGAAAAGCCTTGACTTGAATGTGTGCTTGCCGACCTTCAGTTCTTTGTCCTCACGCATTTCGCGCCTCCGTTTTGTTGTTCATCCGCCGCCGACGAACCGCACAATCTCTATCTCGTCGCCTTCGTTGACGGCAACGGCGTCGTTCTCTCTCTGCTTCAATATCACTCGGTTATGCTCCACGACCGCCGCCGCTTTTCTCACTTTGAAATAGTCCAGCAGATCGCCTACCGTGAGGCCCGACGGAACCTCTCTCATTTCTCCGTTCACTTTCACTTTTATCATTGCCGCGCCGTCTTCTTCGCTCATATCAATCAACCCTTCCGGTTCTTCGTTTCCCTGTAATCGTCGAAAATTGCGCTTATCCTTTTCAGCGTCGCGCCGATGTCTTCAGCCTGAGTGACAGCGGAGACGACCGCCGCGCCTGACGCCCCGGCGTCCAGAACTTCCCTGATATTGCCGAGGTTGATTCCACCTATGGCGACAACCGGAGTGTCTCCGGCGGCCTCCGCGACTCTTGACAGCAGTTTCAACCCAACCCGTTTCCTGTCGGGTTTTGTGGGACTATGAAAAATCGCGCCGACCGCCAGATAGTCCGGACGCTGCTCAAGAGCGGTCATCGCTTCCCTGTAAGAGTTCGAAGATCGGCCTATGAGAAGGCTGTCTCCGGCAATATCTCTCGCGGCGTCCACAGGCATGTCCTCCGCGCCTAGATGCGCTGCGTCCGCGCCCGACGCCAGCGCGATATCGACTCTGTCATTGACCACGAACAACGAAGAGCCGGGCTTGATTTTTGCTCTGATGGATTTAGCGCGCGCCAACTTCACGGCGTCTGCGGCGTCTTTGTCGCGAAGTTGAATAAGCCCTGCCCCCGCGCGCGTCAGCCGTTCCGTCAGAGCGCCTTTCAAGTCTTCATATCCTGCCACCGCGTAAAGAAAAGGCGCGTCCGGCATGCGGCGCGCTCGCGCGACAACTTTCGCAATGTCCTTTTCGATGTCATACAATCTGAACCGGATATCTCCGAACATCGAAGAAGCGACGGCGTTGATCGGCTTCGATAACTCCTCCAGAACCCGCGACGCTTCCTGCGCGCGTTTTAGGTTGGCCGCCAGCGGGTCAGCGGCTCCGGCTCCGGTTTCCAAAGCGGGAGCGTTCCGGGCGACGTCTCGCCGGGAATCTCTCGCCGACACTAAAGCCGCGTTTCCTCCGGGCAACAATTCCGCCGCCGAGCGCAAGTCGTGTCGAATAGCGCGTAGCGCTCCCGCGACTCGCTTCGCGTCGTGTCCGAAACGCAATATGTCCTCGACCGTCCTTACGCCTTCAGATGCCCGGTTCAGGTTGGCGTCGATGGCCCTGTAAGTCGTTTTTCGATTATTGCTCATAAAAATACCGTTCTCGCGGGGGTCGCGCAACGGCTGTCGGTCGCCGCGTTTCCTACGCCGGAATTACCCGGATCAGGTTCGAGGGGTTTCTTCTCAGCCCACAGGCGCCCCCAGCGGTCAACGCAAAGTATATACTCCCGTCTCCCCGAATTCAACCCGATATCCGATAGAATCGTTTCCGATTCACCGGCGCATGGAACTTTATGTTGACCACGTTCGTCTTATGTAGAAGTCTATGTGTTGGAATGGTTTGAAAGCTATTATCATGTATTGAAATGAGTTCTTACATTGAAAGTCATGAATTTGCACACTGCCGAAAATTCAATAGACAAGCGCGACCAAAGAACTTTTCTGTCATGGTTGCAGATTCTGAAAACATTTTGATATAATATAAACAATATAATAAGCTTTTAGCAATATGGTTCACATTGGTATGCGAATTGCGACTCTACAGGGCTATTTAGCGCAAAATAGTGTTTGACTGGGAGAATGTCGGTTAACCAACTAAACATAAAGGTCGCTGATAGAACTGCGCTACGGGAGAATTATTTATGAAACTTTATTCTTTTTTGGTTGTCGCAGCTTTTATTGTCGCTGTCCATACAAAACCAGCGTCTTCAGAGGATTTTGATTACAACATTTATTTCATTTCAAATCTCAACTGCGAAACAAATGATGAAGAATGCTTTCCTCAAATATTTAAAATGAATCCAGATGGATCAGATATTACTCAGGTAACAGATGAAAACTTTTCTTACCAGAATTTGCGGCTGGCGCTCAATGGAGAAGCGCTATTATTTGAAATTTCTGATCGTGAATACATTGATATTGCATATATGTCAATTAAAGATGGCTATGTAGAGTACCTTACCGACGATGGTGGCGAAAGTCTTGATTACTACTCTATATTTAACCGGGAAGGAACATGGGCAATTTATTCGAGCTTAAAAACCGCTGACGTTGATAACAATAAATATGATTATTCTTTGTGGAAACTCGATATCGAAACAGGAAAGAAAACAAAATTGACTAAAAGCAATCAGAATGAGCGTTTTCCAGCGTTGTCGCCTGACGAATCAGAGATTGTATATCTTCAAAGCAAAAACACATACAAAGAAAGGAAAATATACAATGGCTATATTGATTTTGATTATTATGGTCATTACTCATCATACAATCTGTCAGATGACACTCTTCAATACCTTGACCTTGAGACCGGTGAATCCGGGACTTTAGGAGATGTTGAATATGGTTACAACGCCCCTGTCTATTCGCCGAATGGGGAATATATAGCTACATCCATACAATATAACGAGAAAAGGAATGAATTCGCGCTAATGACTCGGGATGGCGAAATAGTTGCTTCTTATTCGCCTGAAAAGGGTTTGATATGCGATAATTTTGTTTTTACGCCTGATAGCAATATTGTGATATTCAAATGCGGAAAGTCCCATGGTGAAATGGGTGATAAATTTGTTTCTAAAATGTATGCAATGTACATTAATGATGGTTATGAAACAGAACAAATAACCGCAAATGACATATATGTCGCCCATATAAACAACTTTGCTCCGGATGGAAATACGCTTGTTTTCTTAGGATATTCTGTGGAACAATACTGCGGCTACAACATATATAGTATAAACATTGATAGTTTAGAAATGATTAGATTGACAAACAGTAAAGAGACAAATTGGTCTGGCTTTTATTTTCCTGTTGCTGTTCCAATAGCTGTTGAAGAATAAACTTTAATATTATGAAGAAAACAAAGACGCGTAAACGATACATTCTGAATTGGGTCTGCGACATAAAAGTGGGTAAAATGATTTCCCCTCTTTTTTTTGCGTCTGATATGTAGTATAATAAACTACATACATTGAACCGCAAAGGGGGGCACATGAATCAAACGGAAAAACTGATGGCAAGACGCGAGGCAA
>JAKQBV010000548.1 GCA_029573925.1 bacterium | reverse complement strand
TATCATGTCTTAGTACGAAAGAGAGAACGGGTATAGATGAGCGACACGCCGATATCCGCTAGCGAAGTGATTGAAGAGCACGCGCTTTGCGACCTAGAATCCATACTTGCGGCGGCGAAAGAGCCGTACTACTGCGTTGACGCTCTGCGGGACCCGCGAACGAAACGAAAACTGATCGACCCCCGCAGCGTTCTCACTCCCGGAATCGTCCGAAACTTGTGCGACTTCTGGGGGGTGAACCGGGACAAAGTAATCCGAGTGACGCGGGACATCGACGCGGTGGACGAGTTTCTGGATGTGTCCACAAAATCGATATCCCACTACGCCAACCAGATGCACAGGTATCTGACCGGAATATTCACGGTGGAGAAACCGGGATACAAGGCGGAGGTGCAGGGGCTGGCGGCGAGCGCGGCGGAGATGCTCGAAGGGGTTCTGGGATACGACAAGATACTTGAAGGATTGAGCGTCGGCCCGGCGGACATCAGGCCGGTTTCATCATATTACGATCATCTTGTGAACACGGCGGTTTACTGGCTGGCGGCGATGGCGCGGCTGAACCGCGAGCGGGCGTCCGAGGCGGGTTCGATAGAAGTGTGGCGCTCGAAAAGCAAGGACGAAATGAGCCGGCTCGCAGGCCCGCGCGGCGCTAAGGTCGATCCTCCTCTGTATTACGATTACTACGGCTGGGAACGCGCCGCAGGCGACATCCAGCAATCTAAAAAAGGCGACCTCAGCCTCGTCCTCAGCGGATTCTTCGCGGCGCTCTTCCACGACGCCGCGTTCCTCGACGAGCCGGAGATTCTCATTTCCGTCAAAGGCCGCATCGACGAAAAGTTGAAGTCGCACGTGGACGCGTCGAACAAAGTAATAAAAGACCGTCTGGCCATCCTGCACGACGAGCGCCCGCTCGCGCGCAACATCATAAAAAATCACCACGAACTGGCGGACGGCTCAGGGTATCCCGCCGGGAAAAAAGAAAAAGACCTTCACCTGTTCGCGCAGATACTATCCGTGTGCGACATGTACGATGAATACGCGACTAAGTTCACGCGGGGAAAAGTCGTCAGGCTGATTCTTCAGGAGGCCGGCAGGGGGTTCACGGGCGACGCCGTCCGCACATTTCTTTCCGTGCTCAATCCTTATGAACAGGGCGAAAGGCTGAACGTTTACGAGTTGAAGAACAGCGAACCGGCGGCGCTCGTGGAAGTCATTGCTTCCGAAAACCGGCTCCGGCCTCAGATAAGAATCATCGAGAAACTATCCGCGGCGTTCCCCGCGGCTCCCGGTTCGGATATGGACCTCTCTCTGCCCGACAATGCTGGTTATTTCGTGTGAGACCTCAGTTTTTTTTCATCAGTTCGAAAGAATCGAAAAGCTTCCCGGTCACATCGAACGATTCATAAGTCAGCTTGTCTCCGTCGATGCTTATAACCTGAAAAAGCTGTGTCTGCGTCCCGGTTTTCGCCATTATGTCTTTGTATAACTCGCTAGGCTTGTACTGTTTCGGGCCTGTCACGGTGACCACGTACACCGTGCCCTTGTCCTTGCGTTTTTTATCTTTGAAAACTTTGTGAGTTCTTCCGTATGTGTGGTCGTGCCCCTGAAGGACAAGATCGACACCGTACTTGTCGAAGATATCGGTGAACAGCATTTTGTGATAAGGGTTGTCGCGGTTTCCGGCGGTGGAGTAGAACGGCTGGTGGATTGAGACGATGGTCCATTTTCGAGGGTTGTCGCTGAGGACTTTTTTGAGCCATTTCGCCTGTTCCTCAAGACGCTCGCTGCCGTTCAGCGTCACGAATAGAGCGCCTTGATAGTCGATATAATAAGAAGCTTCCTTGAGTTCTTCCAAGCCAGCCGGGCCGTTCTCCGGAAAAGTGAACTGAGGTCGCCAGAGGTAAGTCAGGCCTTCGGTGACGCCCATGGTTTTTTTGTATTCGTGGTTGCCTGGAAGCAATATCATGGGGATTGAGCGCGGAATCCAGCCGATGGCGTCGTAGAATTCCCGCCACTCTTCGTCGTTCTCGCCGTTGTTGACGATGTCGCCCATGAACAGCCAGAAGGCCGCGTCGGGAGCTTTCATCTGAGCCGCCCGGAACACCCGCGAACACATGGACTCGATTTCAGTCTGCGGGTCTCCCAGATAAACGAACGAGAACGGCTCGGCTGATTCAGAGGCCGTTCGGAAGTGGTTCCATTCGCTCCATCCCGCAGGGCTTCCCACTCTGTAGGTGTACAAGGTCGAGGGTTTCAAGGATTCAAAAACAACGGAATGGTAATAGACGGGATTCTCGCCGTCGATCTTGATGGTCTCTGTTTTTGCCGGAGCCGAAACCGCGTCGTCAATAAAATCGGGAGAGGCAGACGCCACAGTGATCTGCGCCTGAGGTTTTTTCACAGCATCGGTCATTCTCCATGTGACGGCCATTCCGGTGGAAGGATTCTGAGTCGGATTCAGAATGATTCTATCGGGTCGCGCAGAAAGCGAGCCGCCCGCCGGACCTGCGCAATCTACGCAGATTGCGAATATCAGAAAAAACGCGACCACCCCCGCGCCCGCTCTTGCTCCCATGATTCTCGTTTTCAGTCCATTCATTTGCCATCCTCCCGATATGATGCCGACCAGCCGACCAATGGTTTTTATTATATATCAATCGCGGTTTTCCGCTACCGCAAATTTATGGACAAGAGGAAGATTACGACAGCGAAACGCGCTCTCGGCTCACATATATTGGATTTCAAAATGAGTATTGGATAGAATACATAAATTGGGCCTGAAACGGCGGCGCGTTCTGAGGGCGGCTGTCGAGGCAATTGCGACAGGGGAGATGCGCGGATGAGAAAGATGTGTTTAGCGGCAGCGGCGCTAGCGCTGTGTTTGACATGCAACAGTTTGGTTTTGCGGGCGCAGGAACAGACGGCAGCGGGAGCGGCTGTTTTTGCGGAGACTGTTTACGAGGCGGAGGCCGGGGGCGTTGTCGCATTCGACGCGGCGGACTGGAAACAGATGCGGATGGACACGCTGTCCGGCGGAGAGGCGGTCGCGTCTGAAAAGGTCGGCGCGGCGATTGAATTCGATTTCACAGGGGAGGCTGTCGCGGGGGATTTTGTGATTGGAAAGACGGGGGGGAGGGCGCTGGCTTCCGTAGATGGACGGCCAGTCGCCACAATCGACCTTTACAAAAACATTATGACGCCGTCGCCTGAAAGGATAGTTCTGGCGAACGGGTTGAAGCCGGGCGCGCATAAGCTGAGGCTGGAGATTCAAGGCGAATCGAATCCGAACAGCAAGGGAGCGCTGGTGGCGGTGGACGCATTGCGGGCCGCTGCGGCGTCATACGGGGCGGTGTCCGGAACTCTGGAATGCGTTCACAACGAGGGATTGCCTGTGGCGCGGGCGAGGGTCGCAATAACGGGCGGAGCTTTCGAGGTTAGGGCTATCACCGGAGATTCCGGCGAATTTGTTTTTAACGCGCTGCCTCCGGGCGAGTATGCGTTGATGTTTGAGAAACCGGGTTTCGAGCCGCTTGAGAAACCGGCTTTGAAAGTCGAATCCGGCGCGGAGATTTCTCTTGGCAGAGTGATGTTCGAAGAGAGAATCGGAGCTAGGCCGTTAAAGAATATCCGGATTCCTAACAGGTCAAGGCCGGTCTTTGTGAGACCGGGGGACGAGTTTGCAATCGAAGCGATAGCGCCTGCGGAGGCGGGCGGGTGGAGCGCGTCTCTCGAAAACGAATTCGCGAATTCTCCGTTGGAAATCATCGGCGCTTCGTTCAATCCGGATAATGGGCGCTGGACTTTGAAAGCGGTTGTCCCCGGCGGAACGTCTTCTCTGCTGTACGGACTAAGAGTTAAATTCAGCGGCGGAGAGGATTTTCAACCACGCTCGGTTATGGCGACGCCGGAATTCAAGAATTCCATCCGAGTGGTTCATCTCACGGACGTGCATGTTTATAAGTCGGAAAGCCTTTTCGACGTATACAAGGAGTTGGCTGAAGAAATCAATCTGGTAAACCCTGACCTAGTGGTGATCACGGGAGATCTGACGGACACGACGGGATACACAAGCGAGCGCTGGCCTGAATCCGACCAGTATCCGGCAATGCTGGACCTGTGGAATTCCTACAACGCGCCGGTTTTTATCGTTCCCGGCAATCACGACTTAAGCCCATATAAGAAAGAAGAGGACTACTCGGTCTGGAATAGATTTTTCGACACGACGGATTTTAGTTTTAACTACGGAGCGTATCATTTCGCGGCGTTCGACGACTCATTTGTTTACAGGTCGGGAGGGAGCGACGCCCCGCACGAGGAAGACATTGCGCAGGAGCAGCTCGAATGGCTGGACGAGGACCTCGCGGCCGCTTCCGACGCGTTGATGAGGATAATTATGTTCCACGTGCCTCTGCACAATACGGACTCAAAAGTGAAAGAGATAGCCGTGCGGCACGACGTCAGGCTCGCGCTATACGGCCATCTGCACATGGATGTGGTGGACAAGCTGCCGCCTGTGACTTACGTCCAGACAGGGGCGGCGTTTGAAGGCTCCTACCGGGTTCTGGATTTAGCGGACGGAAGGATAGTGGAAATGAACGCGAAGAAGGACGGTTTCACCGCGTTCAAAACAGGGATGGTTTCATCGCTGACGAAACGCGCTGAAGACGGGCGCGCGGTGGCGATAAAGGCGAAGAACTCAGGCACGATGGCGCTTCCGAACGCGGCGGCGCGGTTTGAAATGCCCGCAGCGAAAGGTTACTCATGCGAAGGATGCTCCGTCGTGTCGCGTTTTGAAAAAGACGGCAAGGCTCTCGTGACAATAAACTTCGACATACCCGCGAAGGGAGCGGCCTCCGCTGTGTTAACCGCCGAATGACGCTGATGATTAAGGCTTGTTCCGGCGCGCGGCTGCGGGAACCCGCTTGAGCAAAAGAGGCCCCGGAATGGCAACCGCAAACGCGTTTAAGAGCGGGGACACCGACCGCGAGAAGGTCGGCAGGTTTGTGGCCGGCAGTTCTTTGCTTTTTGTCGTCTCCGCCGCGTCGGGCGTAATGCAGTTCGCGTGGTCGGCGATAATGCAGAGGATGCTCGGCCCGGAGGGGTTCAGTCTGACCGGGCCTTTCCTGAACCTATTCTGGTTGTTGTCGCTGACGACATCCTTTGGCGTTCCGCAAGCGATGATGACATTCATATCCGACAGGCGGCACAGGGACCCTGAAGGCGCGGCGCTGATAATGTCGGAAGGCACTAGGCTGCTGGTCGCTATGGGAGCGCTGTTCTGCGTGGCAGCCGCCGCCGCGCTCGTCGCAGTTTACGGAACATATCCTGCCGCCAACGTTTATTCCGGCCTAGCGTGGCTGATGATAGTGTCGGTCGCGGGAAAGCAGATGTACATGTCGTTTTTCGCCACAGCGGGCGGAATTCAAAGGATGGACTTGCTGGCGGTTTGCAACATTGTGTTCCCGATAGCGATGCTGGGGTCTTCGGTGGGCATG
>JAKQBV010000263.1 GCA_029573925.1 bacterium | reverse complement strand
GTGAAATATTACTGTATTCATGGGCTTTTTTACCGATTTCTTACACCATATTAGTTTTTTGATATGGGGAATGCGGGATAATTGGCTTCCGAAAATCGGAAGCGCTATTAATGTATGAAGAGTTCGGCGCGGACGGGACGGAGGCGGAGATATGAAAGGGACGAAACTGATTGCGCTGGCGGCGGCGATGGCGGTTGCGGCGGCGGTTGGGTTCGGGTCGCCTCGGGCCGTGGCGCAGGAGGTTAGCGCGAGGGTGAACATCGCGCTGGAAGACGGGACGATAATGATGTACGCCGGATCGAACAAGGGAGTGAGCGCGGGGGACGAGTTTGAGACGCGTAGGAGCGGGGCGATTGTGGGCAGGTTGAAGGTGATGAAGGTCAAGGAGCTTTTTTCATATTGCGAGCTTGTGGAGGGGGACGCGCGGGAGATGGATATCGCGGTGCGCGTCAAGAAGGCGGCTGTGGTGGAAGAGCGGACGATAACGATGCGGAAAAAAGACGCCGGGGACGAGGCCGCCGCTGCGCCTGCTCCGGTTCAAGAACCTGCGGCTCCGGCGGCGGATGAACCGGCGGCGGGAACGAGGTCTCGTTCCGCAAGAAGAGACGAGGCTGCGAAGACGACGGATGAAACTCCGGCGGCGGCAAGCGGGGAGGAAGCGGGCAAGGCGCCTGACGCGGCGAAGAAAACTCCGGAACCCGCGAAGACTAAGGAGCCTGAAAAGGCGAAGGGCAAGGGCGCTAGGGACGTTAGCGCGATAGGCCCCCGCGGGATCGCAGCTTACGGGCTTTCGGGTCTGGCGCTGACGCCGTCGGCGAACACGCTTCCGGGCGGAAGGGGCGCGGTGGGCCTTGTTTACGCTGATTTCTCGAATGAGGGATACAATTTTTCGGACGCGGGAATTTCTGTTTCATACGGTCTGTCGGGGGACATCGAGTTGGCGGCCGCGTATGTGTCGAGAGACATCTCGACGGGGGACGATGATATTTCGTCTGACGCGACGCTTACAGCGATTTCTTTCAAGTACAGGCTTCCTCACACGAAGCCGCCTTCGTTTTTTAAGAGCGATTTCAGAGAGGTAAGGTACGCGGTGGGCGCGCAGATGTTCTCTGTGGATTACACGACGACAGCGTGGGGAGTGTCGGAAAGTTACGACGCGAAGGCGAACAGGGTTTTCGCGGTGGCGACGGGGGATTACAAGGAACGGTTTATAGGGCATTTCGGAATTTACGCGCAATCCGGGGATTTGTCGGACGACGATGACGGATTCGGGTTTATAGGGGGCGCGGAGTATCTGTTTAACAGAGATGAGTCGTCGCTTATGGAAAAGATGTCCGTCTTGTTGGAATACGATCACAAGGCGTTTTACCTCGGCACGGCGAAGACGCTGACGCTGGGGTTCAAATACGGGTTCATGGACAAGGCAGATTTGGGGTTGTTCCTGACGGATGTTAGCGCGTCGAACGCGCTGATGCTCAAGGGGACGTATTTTTTTTAATCGCGGGGAGGCGGGCGAGCTAAAACTTGAATCCGTCGAATGGGCCTGCGAGGAAAAACAAAAGCAACGGGAGACACAAACGGAATGAAAAAGATGGCGATGGCGGCGGTTGCGCTAGCGTGTTGCGCTGTGGCGTGCGGTGTGTTTTCGGCAAGGGCAGGCGCGGCATTGAAGGTTCTCGAGCCGGAGGCGCTTACGTTCGAGGCGGGGAAATACGCTCAATCGCATGAAAAAGACCTTTACTTCGCGCAATTGCGCCCGGAGTATGTGAAGGGCGGGCTGACGGCGTCGTTTATTCTTACGCTTGCCGCTGACAAGGGCGGAGAGGTTCGGGACAGCGGGAACGACTTCTTCGTTGTGGACGCCATCGAATATACGAATGGCAAGAGGCTGGCGGCGAGATACCGGGAGATAGAGGGTCTGACGTTCGGCAGCGGTTTCGTGGTGTCGGACTACAGGAGCAATATGAAGGGGCATGTGCCGCTGAACAGGCAGAGGGGCGTCGAGATCGACATCGACGGGTCGAATTCTTATGTGAAATATTTCGCCACGCGCAGCAGGCTTCAGGGGCTGAGGGCGGTGAGGAATTTCGGGCCGTTCAGTCTGGGTTGCACGGCGTTGGACGATTCATCTCCGGAGATAAGGGAGTACGCCGCGGACGCGGAGATTTATCTGCCTAACGGAAGGGCGACGATATACGCGGAGACGGCGGACATTAAGCATCATGGAGAGGGATTCGCAGTGGGGGCGATGGGAAAAGTGACAAGATATGCGTCGCTGAAGGCGGAGTTCAGAGATTTCGACGCGGATTTCTCGCCGGGAATGGTTGACGCGCATTACGACGCGAGGCGGAAACTGGACAGGGTGGTCGGAGCTGAAGGGCGTCTTTCCGGGCTGTTCACGGCCGCCGACCTGTTTTTCGACAAATATAAGATTTATGGCAGGATAACTTTCGAGGATTACGAACAAACGAAGTCGCGGTTCACTTTTTTAGGCAACACCGAGATAATGGACCGGGCGCGGCTGGAGTTTTTCTACGCGCAGGAGAGCGGCGTTCCGGACACGGCGGACTACCGGGACGCTGTGGGCAGGGCTACGATTGTGGCCGATGTCAGAAAGGACGCGCGCGTTAAACTCGATTTCTATAACGGATACGACGATGCCGAAAACAGCTTGGAATCGGTCAAGTTGTCTGCGGAGTTCGATTTGCGCTGAAACCTGCCCGGCGGCGGCCCGGCTCGCCTGCCTTACCGGCGAATCCGGGATGAATGAACCCGGCGAACGGGCGGATTAAAACTTCCAATGGTTAAGACATTGTTTGGTTGTTTAGTGTGACTATGGTCACCGTATATCAGTTTGACTTATGACTGATTTGTCATTACCATTTTCTTATCAGTGGATATATATATGTTATCACTATTATTGAAATTTTCCGAAGGGCGCGTCGCCAATATGAAGCGCGGCCTTGTGTTTTGTCCGAAAATGAATGGAAGGTGTGGATATGAGAGCTAAAAGATATGTTCCGGCGGCGATAGCGGCGGCGGCGTTCGCGCTGACTGCTGCGATAATTGTCGCTACGCCCCAGAAACTTAACTATCAGGGGTACATAACCCAGAGCGGTCTTCCGATGAATGGCCCGGCGACGGTGGAGTTCCGGCTGTTCGACGCGGTGACGGGCGGGGCGCAGTTGTGCTCGACCAACCCGCAGGCGGTGACGGTCTCGCGGGGCCGGTTCAACTATGTCATCGGCTCTGAAGCTGGCGGTTGCGACCTGTCCGCAATCGACTGGGAAGGGACGGATGTGTTTCTGGAAGTGGTCGTCGGAGGACAGACGCTGACGCCGCGCGAGCAGGTTGTGGCTGCGGCAATGTCTCTTAACGCTGGCAAGCTGGGCGGGCAGGCGGCGTCCGCATTTGCGGCCGCTTCGCACGCTCACGACGGCGTTTATATCAAAGTTTCGGGCGACACGATGACGGGCGTATTGACGGTGCAGGGCGGATTTGTGACGGCGGCGGATATCACGGCGGCGACGGGGACGGTTACGGCGGCTGCGTTTATAGGCGACGGAAGCGGATTGACAAACCTGCCTGTTGCGGGCGGGGATATGATGTCCGACGGAAGCGTGCCGATGACAGGCGCGCTGATGGTTAATAACAACATAACGGCTACAGGAACAATTACTGCTGTTGGATTTGCGGGAGATGGCAGCGGGCTGACAGGGATTTCAGCGACGGACAACACGAAAGTGGCAAAATCGGGCGACACGATGACGGGCGCTTTGACGGTGAACAATAACATAACAGCGACGGGAACAGTAAATGCGGCGGCGTTTGTTGGGGATGGAAGCGGACTGACCGGAGTATCCGCGACGGACAACACGAAAGTGGCAAAGTCCGGCGACACGATGACGGGCGCGCTGACGGTGCAGGGTTTGATCGTGACTGCGGCTGACATCACTGCGGCCACAGGAACGGTGACTGCGGCTGCGTTTATAGGGGATGGTTCGATGTTGACTAACCTGCCGGTTGCGGGCGGGGACATGATGTCGGACGGAAGCGTGCCGATGACAGGCGCTTTGACGGTGAACAATAACATTACGGCCACAGGAACAGTAACAGCGGCTGCGTTTGTTGGGGATGGAAGCGGACTGACTAACTTGCCTGTTGCGGGCGGGGACATGATGTCGGACGGAAGCGTGCCGATGACAGGCGCTTTGACGGTGAACAATAACATAACAGCGACGGGAACAGTAACAGCGGCGGACTTCGTCGGAGACGGGTCCATGTTGACGAGCGTTGATGCTGCGACACTGGGCAGTCTGACAACCGCCGATTTTGCGTCTGCGACACATAACCACGCCGCAGATTACGTGGATGTTGCCGGTGATGTTATGACGGGCGCACTGACGGTTAATAACGACATAACGGCAACCGGGACGGTGACTGCGGCGGCGTTTGTTGGGGATGGAAGCGGACTGACCAACCTGCCTGTCGCGGGCGGGGATGTGATGTCCGACGGAAGCGTGCCGATGACAGGCGCTTTGACGGTGAACAACGACATAACGGCAACCGGGACGGTGACTGCGGCGGCGTTTGTTGGGGATGGAAGCGCGCTGACGAATCTTCCGGTCGTGGGCGGGGATATGATGTCCGACGGAAGCGTGCCGATGACAGGCGCTTTGACGGTGAACAATGATATCACGGCCACAGGCACGGTGAGCGCGGTTGATGTTATCGCATCCGGGGCCATATCTGCGGACACAATCACAGCGACAGGAATAGATATAACCGGAACAGCGACGGCGACGTTCTTTGTGGGAGACGGCTCGCAACTGACGAACGTGCCGCTGGGAGCGCACAACCACGATACGGATTACGTGAACCTGACAGGCGACACGATGACGGGCGCGCTGACGGTGAACAATGACATATTCGCCACCGGAACGGTAATGGCGGCGACGCTGCAATCGGGCGACACCATCACGGGAGCAAGCATAGAGGTAACAGGCACGGCGACAGCCGCGCAGTTCTTCACGTCCGGGGCGCTGACGGCGGACACCATGCTTGCGACAAGCGGACTTGAAGTAATGGGCAACGCCACTGCCGGATTCTTCATCGGGGACGGCTCGCAACTGACGAACGTGCCGTTGAGCGCGCACAACCATGACGCTGATTACGTGAATATCACAGGCGACACGATGACGGGCGCGCTAACAGTCAACAATGACATATTTGCCACCGGAACGGTAATGGCGGCGACGCTGCAATCGGGCGACACCATCACGGGAGCAAGCATAGAGGTAACAGGCACGGCGACAGCCGCGCAGTTCTTCACTTCCGGGGCGCTGACGGCGGACACCATACTTGCGACAAGCGGGCTTGAAGTAATGGGCAACGCGACAGCCGGATTCTTCATTGGGGACGGCTCGCAACTGACGAACGTGCCGTTGAGCGCGCACAACCATGACGCTGATTACGTGAACCTGACCGGCGACACGATGACAGGCGCGCTGAGCGTGGCGCAAGGAGGGGCGACGGCGTCGATCTCGGTAGAGCAGGCGGGGCCGTCGGACAGCGCGGCGGTTTTCTATACGACAGATGGCACAAACAATATGCCGGTGGTGTCGATATGGAACGACGGAACTAACGGGGCGCTTGATTTGCAAATAACAAACGCGGGCGCAAACGGAAATGTCATCAGCGTTTCAAACAGCGGTTCAGGCGCGATATTGTCAGGCAACGCGGCGGGCGGCGGAAGACTTCTGGAACTTGGGGCC
>JAKQBV010000531.1 GCA_029573925.1 bacterium | reverse complement strand
AAGAGTTGCGCTCGGAGTTGCGCGAAGTCAAAAATGCGCTCCAGACTCTGTTGCATAAGTCGAGGGCCGAAGAGCAGGAGCAGGTCAACCCGTATCCGCCGATATTCGGCTCTTTGTATCTTCAACTTATAGAGAACGACGTCAGCGACGCGCTGGCTCAAGACATAATCCGGACGATGGACGACTCGCTTCCGGAAGAAGACAAAGACGACGAAGAAGCGGCGCGGGCGGCGCTGGAGCGACAGCTTCGAAGGCTGCTCAAGGTCTCAGGCGCGATAACGCTGTCCGGCAGAGAGCCGAAAACGGTGGCTCTCGTAGGGCCTACCGGCGTGGGAAAGACCACGACCATCGCGAAAATCGCCACAGTGTTCGCGTTGCAGAAAAAGAAAAATGTCGGAATAATCACCGCCGATACTTACAGGATAGCCGCGGTCGAACAGATAAAAGTCTACAGCGAGATACTCGACGTTCCCGTCAAAGTGGTGTACACGGCGGAGGACATGAAAAGAGCGGTGGACTCGTTCGCGGACCGCGACCTGATACTGATAGACACGGCGGGAAGAAGCCACTGGGACACCGCCCGGATATCCGAGATAAGAGACTTGCTGGCGGTGTGTTATCCGTTGGAGATACACCTGACGCTCAGCGCGCACATAAGATACAAAGACATGCTGGACATCTCCGACAAGTTCAGGCCGCTGGCGTACAACCATCTGATATTCACAAAGCTTGACGAGACATCGACATACGGCAACCTGATAAACCTGATAGCGAGCCGGAACGTGGGCGTGTCGTATCTGTGTTTCGGGCAGAACGTGCCCGGAGAGATAGAGGCGGCGTCGCCCGGCGCGCTGTTGAACCTTGTGATGGGCAAGCCGCTCAAACAGGCAGTCAACGCCGGGAGAGAGCGCTGATGGCGGATCAGGCGCAGCCGTTGCGCGAGATAAAAGACACTGTCGAGGAGAAATTACCGGCGCCGGCGGGCGGCGGCAACAAAATAATAGCGGTGACGAGCGGCAAGGGCGGAGTCGGAAAAAGCAACATCGCCATCAACCTCGGAATAGCGCTCACCCGGTTCGGCCACAGGGTGCTGGTGGTGGACGCCGACATGGGCCTCGCCAACATAGACCTGTTGCTGGGAATAGCTCCGAAACACAACTTGTCGCACGTTATCTCCGGCGCCAAGACGCTGGAGGAGATAATAATCACCGGGCCATCGGGAGTGAGAGTCGCGCCGGCAAGCTCGCACGGAAGAATGGCAGACGGCGTGGACTTCGACAAGCGCAACGCCGTGATCAAGGCGATAAGAAACAGCGCTGAGAAGGCTGACACGGCGCTGATCGACACAGGAGGAGGTCTGGCGGACGGGATAGTGGAGTTTCTGCTGCTGGCCGACGAGATACTGCTGGTGACCACTCCGGAGCCGACCTCGATGATGGATTCGTACGGAGCTTTGAGAATCTTGGCGAGGGAGAGGGAAGAGACAACGGTGAAGCTTCTGGTGAACATGGCTCAGGATCAGGCGGACGCTCAGCATGTTTCCGAGACGATGAAGCTGATAACCCGCCAGTTCTTCAACCTGAAGATCGAGGACTTAGGCTGGGTGGGATACGACCCGAACGTGACGAAGGCGGTTCGCCGCCAGCAGCCGTTCACCCTTCTATACCCTTCGTCGAGAGCGTCGAGGGACATAAACAGGATAGCGATGAAGATGGCCGGATACGAAGTGGATTTTGTGACGGAGCGCGGGCTGGCCGGGCAGTTGAAACGGCTGGCGTCTCGGTTCAGAAAAGGTTGACAATAAACCCGTCCCGAAGAGAGCGGACGGCGCTGCGACTTGGAGGCTCTTAAAGTGAAGATCGTCTACGAAAATGTGATATCCTCGATAAAGTGGCTAACTGGAACCCTCGCGTTCCTGTTTTTCATGATAATCGGCCTGATAGCCGATGTCGAGCTGACCTGGCTTCTAATCGCAGGGATCGCCGTGTATATACTGTTCACCGTGCTGGGAGTGGTGACGGCGCGCATACTTGGCAGAATTCACGACGAGAACCAACTCGAGCCAAGAGTAGAGAAAGAAGACCACGAAAAAGAAATCGGCAGGCATCTCGACTGGAGTCAGGGCGCGGAAATGCCCATGCCGGAGTGAGAACACCTCCGACGCGCGGAGGAAAAACACATGAAGGGAAACGCCTGAAATGGACGCGAACGTGAAGGTTTTGATGGATGCCACGGGATGCACCGAGACCGAGGCTCAAAACGTGCTGATAGAGGCTGGCGGAAACGTGACGGCGGCGCTTAAGCTTCTGGACGCTGTGTCCAAGGAGATAATGGCGTTTCAAGTAAAGTTCAAATCGTCCGGCAAAGAAAGCGGAACCGGATTCTTAGCCGCGATGTTCGACACGAAGTCCGACAGCGTGATTTACTCGGACATGGCGTATCCGCTCGCAGCAGAAAAAGAAAAGTCATTAGACGTCAACATGCCGCCCACAGTGTTCGCGTCGAGCCTCAAAACGGTTCGCTCCGGGCTTAGCGACCGGCACGCCGCTTCCAGCTCCAGCAATGCGGCTCAAATAAAATCAAGATTCTCTTCAAACTTCATACAGACGGTGGTCGGGCTTCACAGCCGGGGGCAGAGCGCGGAAGCCTCTCAGAAGTTCGCAAAAATTATTTCAGACGTTCTTGGCGAAGCGGTGACAGTGACGTACGCCGCGAGGGCTCACTCGCTTAATTCACTGGCTTCAGTTATCGGAGGCGCAAAGAGCGCGGCGATGACTCCCCAGCAGCAGGCCGCCCAGCTTTTCGGCAGCCCGGAAGCCGCGCCGGCGAACATCGATCTGGGAGACCTCCCCAGCGCCTCGCCTCAGGAGCCTCTGCCCCGCATCGTGCTCATCTCCGAGCCTGAGATAGCTCCCTTCGACGGGAAACCCGCCCGCGCTCTCTGCGAGGGCGATCAGGTCATTGTCAAAATCAAGGATGGACGAGAGTCCGCCGTTTATTTCTCCGAACTTCTGGGCGGAACAATCAACGGAGAACTGATTCCGCTCTGCGTGCCGGTTGTTAAGACCAACATCATGTCCGACACATTCGTCGAGACGTTCGTGGAGTTCGGCCCCGGAATATACGGCCAGTTTTTTGTTCCCCCCGAAGTGAAGATAAAGACAAAGGACGGCGATGTCGAGATATACGACCCGTTCCAGAATGAAGAATCCGTGTTTTCCGAAAGAAAATTCGGCAGACAGATAATGTACGGCCTGTGTTTCCTGTTCGTGTCGATAGTGGCGTTGATAGCGACGTTTCTCGCGGTGAGCTGACGAAAGCCGATCTTTAAGCTGGAAGAGAAATATATGGCGATGGCAAAACAACAGCGTCCGGCGGAAGAAGACTGGAGGCTGTTCAAGGAATGCGGAAACGAAGACGCGCGGGGCAGGCTCGCGGAAAGATATTTGCCGCTCGTGCGCTATGTCATAGACCGCATAGCATACAAGCTTCCCGCCTTCATTGAGAGGGACGACCTTATAAGCGAAGGAATTCTGGGATTGATAGACGCTCTCGACAAGTTCGACATGTCGAGGCTAAACAAGTTCGAGACGTACGCGATAGTCAGGATAAGGGGAGCGGTGCTCGATTCGTTGAGGCAGATGGACTGGGTCCCCCGGACGTTGAGACAGAAGAGCAGGGACATTGAAACGGCGTTCAATGAGGTGGAGAGGGAACTTGGGCGTCCGGCGACGGACGAGGAAGTGTCCCAAAAACTGGGCATTTCCACCGATGAGTTGAACGAGACGCTCAGAGACATCGCCGGATCGGTGGTTTTTTCATTCGAAGAGCTTCTTCAGATGTCCGACGACGACAAGCCGCTGCCGTTCATCGCGAGGGTTAAAAACGAAGCTGCGGCAGACCCGTCTGACACGACTGTAAAGAAAGAAGTCAAAAAAATACTGACTAAAGCT
>JAKQBV010000261.1 GCA_029573925.1 bacterium | reverse complement strand
ATGAAATCAAAAAAAATCCCGGCATCGGGCTTTTGCAACTGCGCGATGCTCTAAGTAGAGAGTTGCCCGGTTACATGGAAATCGACGTTGATGGAGTCTGGCCATCAATGCTGAGCCTGCGTAAAAAGAATTACGCGCTATTGGACGCATGCGGGAAAGTTTCGATTACAGGCGGGCTGCTGGGAAATCGCGGGGATGTAAAATTCATTAGAGACATTCTTATAACGGCTGCTGAGAGTATTCTTACAAATAACCTCCAGCGACTTCATGATCGCGTTCTTGAACTGCGTAAAACTGTTGCGGCATATAGGTTGCCGCTGTCGGAATTCGTGATGCGCGAAACCATTACGATGAGCGGCAAGGAATATAGGAAGGCAATAAAGGGCGGCGCGGGCAAGAAACCTGTATATGAAAAAATGCTTTTGTCCAAAGAGGGCCGTGTTTTTCTGATCGGCGGTACGGTTGGTTATTACCACACAATCAGCAATCATGCCGGTGACGACACAGGTGTGGAATTCTATATCAACCACACCTCCCAGAACAAGAACTTAGACTCCGGTTATTATCTTCAGAAACTTGATCGGGCGCTTCAGAGATTGCAGCCTCTTTTCACGCCGGAGCAGTACCGGCTTTTGTTCAATACGACTACAAGCGAAATTACGCGTCGTATGTCAGGGAGAATGTCTGTAGGCTCAGCTTCTGCTGCGGGGATTTCGTCAGAGACGCTGAACAGATATGTGGAACTTTCAAAAGGTTTCAAATCCAAGAAAGGTATCAAGAGACACATGTTTATCCCGGCGGACGACGCCGATGCGCTTCATGAATTCAGAGAAAAACATTCCGATACGGATGTTTACCAATCAACTTTTCAATATCTGTGCGACCGGCTGCCGGACAAGAATGTCACGCGTTTTTGTCCGAAGTCAGGCGATTTCATCATTGAGCTTGAAGATGAAACCGGCGACCAGTCAGAAAATGTCGAGAACGCTCTTGCTGCCGCGCGGAGCTGTGTAGAGACAATCGAAAACGCTCTAAAAATGCCTCGGTCGGCGATTACCCCATATTTCAACGGCAACAAGAGCGTCTACCTTTCAATTCCGCAGAACGCGCTCGGCATTCCCGACTGCGTTGAACTGAATCTTATTTACGAGCGTCTGGCCCGGCATATTGCCGGCCACATGCCGGAAGAATGCCAGAGCGCCGTGGACATGAATCTTTATAACCACGACAGGCCTCTGCGAATACTTGGTTCGACACACCCAAGGACCGGCCTTCACAACACCCGTCTGTCGGCGACCGAATTATTCAGCCTCGATGCCGCCGGCGTTATAGCGCTCGCGAAATATCGCAGAGACGATCCCGGTTTAAACCCAGTGGATTTCGATTGTGCGGAAACGCGCGTCATCGTTGTGGAAATCACGAGCGATATCCCCCATACAGTAAATTTTGACTCGTCCAGAAGAGCGCCCAGAGTGAATATGGAAAAGAGCAGTTGGCGAAAGAACATCGCGGATTATCTGCGGCGAAAAGGCGTATCCGTTCGCATTCCCTGCGTTGAAGCGATTTCCGCGGTCATTCATTCCGGCGGTTCGATCTGGTTCACCGGGCGCGCGAAATTGATTACCGAACTTAACGCGGTTGGGGCTTCCGAAGCGGACATCATTCGCATTTTCATGGACAGCCCATTTTTCACTCAAAAATATTTCGGCGACACCGTTCTGGCCGACACTCGTTCTGAAGCCGAGAGAAACGATACGGGTTACATGCTCCGCGAAGATCTCTGGAACGACTATAAAGCGATAAGTTGCGCGAAATGTCAGGAATGGTGCGATCCGGGGAAATGCTACAGAAACCTCAGAATCTCATTCTTCAATGAGAAAGAGTCGCCGTCCTTCAAAGACTTCAGAGACAAGTCGCGCGAAGCGTTGAAAACGGCCCTCGAAAAGATCGTCCATTCCGATCCTGAAGCGCCCGTTTCGCTGAAACTGAATTTAATCGAAGCGCCGATGGCGAGCGGCAAAACGTATCAGACCATGGCCGCGGCTACCGATCTGGCCGCCAGTGACAGGCGGTCCCTGATTCTCGCGCCTGACCACTCGACATGTAGTGAGGTGGTCGGCATGGCGAAAGGAATGAATATGCCGCCCGGAAAACTTCTCGTGCATGTAACGGGTAAAAATGAGAAATCGTGCGTCAATTACGCGGAAATGCTCCGTCCATGCGGTTCATGTCGTTGCGGGGCAAAAACATTCACAACTAAACACCCCGATTTGCTGGATGAAATCGTAGCTCGTGAAACCGGCGTTTTTAGCTTGGAGCGGATGAAAAGCATTGTCGCTGATATCAATCACAAACAGAAAGCTGAAACGGTCTGCCTTCGCACTCTGTCCATGCTGCTGGCTCCGAAAGCGCACATCGTTGTCGCCCCCTTCATATTTTTCATTGACGACAATCTGATAAAAGTTCTGCAGCCTCTGCCTAATTACATTTTTGTTGATGAAGCCGATCTGTTTGCCGACCAGTTGATGGAGTTCTGTAGGCGCTCGCTGACAGTGGCATTGCCTCGAACATCGAATGCGGGTTGCATGAAATATTGCAGAAAGCCGCGATGCGGGCAGTGCAGGCTGTCATACAGCACACGCTTTTCAAATGGCGAAATGGAGCCGAGATATAGGGAACCCATTAATACGCCTGCCGGCGGACCGGCTGATTTTATAAACGCGCTGCGGGATGCCGTCAATACGGTAAGAGAAGAGGTCTCAAGAAATGTCATCCGAAAAGACATCTTCGATCTCGATGCTGTCGAGGAAAACATCCACCGCCTCGAACAAATACTCAAGCCCGCTGATTTTTACAAGAAGCCCAAAGAGAAAAGCATAACCGTGGAGCAGCACGTCAGAAGAGAGAACGAACATCTATGCGCCGCTGGAGTTGATGATATTCATGGCGTAATTAATACCGGCGTCATCTTTGGCTATCAGGACGAGATTACAAAATATCCGGCTATCAATTTCATAAAAGTCCTCGTTAAGCCCGACGAAATCCAGTACGACGAGGAGCCCCCGGGCGATGACGCCTTCGACCGGTTCCGTTTCTCCGTGCCCGGCATTTATTCATCAAACGATGATTATCAATATTTCCGCAATGGAGATGCGGTCTATAAGAACAGCATCAACGTTTTTCTGCTGTTTCTGGAATTTTGCGAGAATGCTCCGAACAACGGCGCGCTGCTGCGCCATGTTCCAAGAAACGATGAAACAGAAAACGCTTGCCGGATCGTCCTGAGTTACCTTGATAAGGAACAGTTTGAAAACATAGTAGGACTCCTGCAATTTCATGTGAATGTGCTGCTGTCAGGCACATTCATAGAACCGTCAATGGCGGCCGCCGTATTCCTTCTCAATGAAAAGAGCGTCGACTATTACGGCACAACAGTCGGAATGCACAATCTAGCAACTCTTGTTCTTCACAACAATCGCATGGGCGAGGTTCTGCTCTCAGGCAACAAACGGGACAATCCGGTAAAACCCAAGGCTCTCAATCACGATTCGTTCTTCAAATTCTTCAACTACTGCATAGATATGTCGGACGACGATCTGAATCTCTACTACTTCGCAAAGAATAAGAATATGGCGAAATCCCTTTTCGATTCATACAAGCGAAATGCGGGCCGGATGAAGTTCAAAGCGCGTCTGTTGGATTCGGACGACAACGTCGTTCACTACTCAGGCGATGAAGTTTTGTTGCATCCCAACGCGCCTGCCGAAACAAGACTGCATCTCGAGCGCGCAAGCTGCATGTTCATGGACAACTATCGCTCCTCACGGGCCAGAGGCAAGAACCTGCCTGATTTTCATCTTTCGATTGCCGACGGCAACGGTCGCGCCAACTTCGATCATTTCTTTGACTATGTGGCGGCGATAAATTCATCCACAAATATGCGGATCACAATGAGAGACCTTCTCGGATACAACCGCAACCGGGCAGTGTGTCAGGCCATGTTGCGCACCCCGCGCGACGAGCAGGAAAAGCATCTCATTATCTACAATGGCGACATGACCGTGTTCGACACACCGAAGTATCTGAGAAATCGCATTATGGAAGCGAAGGATTTGTATGAGGAGTACATCAAGGGAACTAGGAAGAAGATTTACAACACGGTTGCCGACAAGTACGGGCCGGAAAGTAATGAGGAATTACAGATGCTGCTGCTTGCCGCCTATTTTACCGAGATGATGGGAAATGCGGATGCCGAAGTCGTTGAAGCGGCTGAAGGGCAAATGAAAGAGGATGCGCTGTTCGGAACGGATGATTATTTGTCTTTTGCGGATGTCGCAAGAATCAGCCCGGCTTTTTCAGAGACGATTGTCAGAGAAATATATGCGATTCTCAGCAAAAAGGGATTTGTCACACACAATGATCGTGTCGGCAGAAAAGCGAAATGGTTCGTACTGCTCGACAATCTTGTCGATGCCGGTCTTCTGCGAAAAGAAAAACGAGCGCGGAAAGCGATTTTCTTTTGCTCGGAGCCGGACAGTGAGCCGTTCCTCGAAATATCCGAGGGGAAATGATCATAGAAAACAGTGTTTTGACGAAGGGGGTGTTTGTGGAAATCCGAAGTTCGCGCATGGCGCGATGATAAAAAATATCAAAAAGGAGCATTCAAAATGAAAGGACAAGCGAATCAGTTGCTGGCAGGTGTCAAAACGGTTCTCATGGGGACTGAAATGATCAGGGCTTTCACGAAGCATGATGTTTATTACATCGACGTGAGATTCTGCAATGGAAACTGTCCTCTTCCCAAGGCCATCACAGTCGAAGCCGACTGGAAAATGATGAAGAGGATTCTCGACTGCCTGCCATTAATGACGGCGTTCGGGATTAACGCGGTTGTACAAGCAAACAATATCTATAATGTGGAGCCGTCTGAAAGAATTGAACTGCCTGTTATAAGAGGAACCCTGACATGGTCGAAAGCGCTCGGGCGGCCATGTGTAAAAGTGGAAGATGTCGAATATCCGGATGCATGGATGGAAGACGAGGAGGAGGAGGAACCCGAACCCGATCCCGATCCCGATCCTCTGACGTATGTGTACTGAGCGATAAGTTTTATTTTCGGGAAGAGCGCGCAACACAAGGAGGCGTCGAGTTGGCAAACAGAAAGTACATCATCGAACAATTGAATAGATTTTTCGCGGAATGCAGGGATGTCTTCACATCCATCAAAAACCGCGAGCGACCGGTATCCGTGTGCATGAAATCTTTCTTTCTGAATTACTTCATGACGCACGCATGTGGAGGTAACCTACAGGACGTCGATGAAGGGAGTGTGACAGATAATGACTGAGAAACAGAAACAGGAAAAACCGTGCGCGATTTACGTGCGCGTCAGCACGCAGATGCAGGCGGAGACCGGGCTGTCAATCGAGTCGCAGATTGAAACTTTGAAGCAAGAGGCCGAGCGGCGAGGAAAACCTGTCTTCGACGTTTACTACGACGCGGCATCCGGTGGCAGTCAGGCGAACAGGCCGGAGTTCCAGCGGATGCTCAAGGATTCCCAACGCAAGCCGCCACCATTCGATATGATTCTGACGTGGTCCATATCGCGCTTCGGGCGCAACACGATGGAATCCTACATCGCAACGGAGAAATTGCGGGAGCGCGGTATTTCTATTTTCTACTTCAAAGAGCCGTTTAACGACCAAGACCCTGTCGGCAACATGGTCATACAGATTCTGCGCGCTGTGGCCGAGTTCTCGCGTCTTGAGTATGTGAAGGATGTGGAGCGCAGCAAAACGCATCTAGCGAAAAACGGCTATTCCACAGGCGGGCCGCCGCCTTTCGGACTTCGGCGGCTGGATATGATCGAAAACGGCAAGCGCCATGTTCGCTGGGCGCCGGACCCGGCGACGGCTCCCATCGCGCGGAAAATATTCCAGATGTTCGCCGACGGACACGGCTACAAGGCAATTTGTAAATGGCTGAACAACCAAGGAGTTTCCACCATTCGAGGCAACAAATGGCAGGCGGCATCTTTTTCCCGCATGCTTCGCAACGAGATTTACATCGGAAATGTGGTCTACAACAAGGAGGTAAAGCGGCGCGTATGCGGCAGCGGCGGATCGCTGGAACAAAGACCGCAGGATGAATGGATACGTTGCGATGGCGTTATAGAAGCGATTGTTCCGCGCGAACTTTTCGACCGGGTGCAACTGAAACTTCTCGGAAACAACGTGTCTGATTCCATGACGAAGAATTCACAGTACCTCCTGAGCGGACTTCTGAAATGCGGTATCTGCGGCAACGCATATCTTGGACGGACTCCGAAAAAGAAGTGCGGCGACAAGGTGTACACATACTCTCAGTATGTCTGTTCCGGCAAGGAAAGGTTTAATGACAAACGCGACAATGTGAACCTGAAGCGCGATTGGTTTGACGGTTTGGTCGTGAACAGGTTGCTCGGACGGATTCTTACGGAAGCGAACATCATGGAACGCATTCGAAATGAGGCGGCAGAGATTGAGCAAGCTGTCGCCGAAAGGAATGTGCGCCTCGATGAGCTGAAGAAGAAAAAGAAAAACATAGAGATCGCGCTTCAGAAATACTATGAGGCATTCGAGAGCGGGTCACTGACGCCGGAGGAGCTGAAAGCACGGCTGAAGCGACACAAGGGGCGTGTCGAGGAAATTGATCTGGAGATTAAGAATATTCAGAACGAAATCGCTATCTGTAAGATGCGGAAAGATAGCGGGCTGGAGACGCTCCTGAAAGTGGATTTCAAGCGTCTAAAAACCATGTTTGATGCGCTATCGTTCGAGCGACAGAAGGATTTCCTGAAGACGTTCATTGAAAAGATTGTCATTGACCCGGAATGGTTTGAAATCCACTACGTCCTGCCGTCCGGCATGGGCGTAGACCACCTTCTGTTCGAGGGAGACGGCGGTGACGATGGCGGTAACAGCAAAAAATCTGGTCAGACAGACGCTCTTTCATCGGTTTACAAAATTCGTACCTGCGAAAGCGGTGTCTCGGATAAAAACCCCGGTGAAAATTCTGTAAATGGTTTTAACAGACATGATGAAAGCGCGCCCCGATGCGACGCATACAGAAAAAACGGAAAAAACGACGGGACATCCGCGACAGTGACCAAAAACGCAAAATCCAAAAATCCGCAAGAAACCAAGCCGATTTCTTCAATAGCTGATCAGCAATCAGCGTCACATCTTTCAAGCTATGGAAAAAACGGAGAGGGCGGGATTCGAACCCGCGAACAGCCTTTCGGCCGTTAGACGCTTAGCAGGCGCCTGCCTTCAGCCTCTCGGCCACCTCTCCTGCAACGCTTGCAATAAAATAACATATACGTCGCTCTAAATCAAGACGCCTTTCAACCTCTCGCTCGTTTTGACTGCCGGATACGATTAATTGTGAACGCTCATTTCGGAAGGCCGGGGAATAATTTGTTGTAATTATCATGTTGTAGACAGCTTCTATCGTTGCGTTTGCGCATCGAATCTTTGCCGCGGCTTATCCATTGCAATATCGAACCAGACGGTTCTTTCGCCTGCGGTCGCTGCTATGTCTTTCCTGATTATTCAAGCAAAAAAACGCGAGTTAGACGGCAGCCGCTTTCGTTATGACGAATTCCCCGCCGATGTGATCCACTTGTATGGTGTCGCCTTCGCCGAAGTCTCCTTCGAGAAGTTTCATGGCGACGGCATTCTGGAGTTCTCTCTGGATTATCCTTTTCAGTGGACGCGCTCCGAACGCCGGATCGAACCCTTCTTCCGCCAGCTTGTCCTTTGACGCTTCGGTCACTTCCAACTCTATCTTTCTCTCCCTCAGCCTTTTCCGCAGAAGTTCGAGTTGGATATCGACGATTCTCTTGAGGTCCTCGCGAGTCAGCCGGTTGAAAATTATCGTCTCGTCGATTCTGTTGATGAACTCAGGCTTGAAGTGCGAGCGCATTGCTTCCAGAACGCGCTCTCTTATCGATTCCTCGCCGCTTTCGGCGTCCTGAATCCACTGGCTGCCAACATTGGATGTCATAATTAGCATCGTGTTTTTGAAATCGACGGTGCGGCCTTTGCCATCCGTGAGCCGTCCGTCGTCAAGTATCTGAAGCAGAGCGTTGAAGACATCCGGATGGGCTTTCTCAATCTCATCGAAAAGGACGACGGAGTAGGGGCGCCGCCGGACAGCCTCCGTCAGATACCCGCCTTCATCGTAACCCACATAACCCGGAGGAGCGCCGATTAGCCTCGCCACGGAATGCTTCTCCATGTACTCCGACATATCGAGCCTTATCATTGCTTTTTCGTCGTCGAAAAGGAATTCGGCGAGCGCGCGGGCAAGCTCGGTTTTGCCGACGCCGGTTGGGCCGAGGAAGATGAAGGAGCCGATGGGCCGGTTCGGGTCCTGAAGCCCGGCTCTCGTCCGCCTCACAGCGTCAGACACGACCCTCAACGCGTGATCCTGTCCTATTACCCTGAGATTCAGCGAGTTCTCCATCCTGACAAGCTTCTGCGTCTCGCCTTCCAGCATCTTTGAAACCGGGATCCCCGTCCAGCTTGAAACGATAGCCGCGATGTCCTCTTCTCCGACTTCTTCTTTCAGCATCTTTGAATCCCGCTGTGTCTCGACAAGTTTCGCGTTCAGGTTTTCAAGCTCTTTTTCAAGTCCGGCGATGACGCCGTATCTTAGTTCAGCCACGCGGTTGAGGTCGCCCCGCCGCTCCGCGCCTTGCTCATCGTTGCGCGCGCTTTCAATCTTTTCTTTCACTCCCTGTATAAGCGTTATGACATCTTTCTCGTTTTTCCACCGGGCTTTCATTGCGTCCGATTTTTCATTCAGTTCGGAGAGTTCCGCCTCGATTCGTTCCAGACGCTCCATTGAACTTCTGTCTTTCTCTTTTTTCAGAGCCTGTTTCTCGACCTCAAGCTGTCTGATGCGCCTCTCAAGCTCGTCGATTTCAGTCGGCATGGAATCAATCTCGATCCTGAGCCGGGAGGCCGCTTCGTCCACAAGGTCTATCGCTTTATCCGGAAGGAAGCGGTCTGTGATATAGCGGTTTGACAGAACAGCGGCGGCTACAAGAGCGGAATCCTGAATGCGTATGCCGTGATGAACCTCATAACGCTCTTTGAGTCCTCTAAGTATCGAGATGGCGTCTTCGACGGATGGCTCTTTGACGAGAGTGGGCTGGAACCTGCGCTCTAGCGCAGGGTCTTTTTCAATGCGTTTGCGGTACTCGTCGATAGTGGTTGCGCCGACGCAACGCAGTTCGCCTCTGGCGAGCGCGGGCTTGAGCATGTTAGAAGCGTCCATAGCGCCTTCAGCCGCCCCGGCCCCGACCAGCGTGTGCAATTCGTCTATGAACAGAATTATTTCGCCATCGGATTGTTCTATCTCTTTGAGCACCGCTTTCAACCTGTCCTCGAATTCCCCCCTGTATTTTGCGCCGGCCACAAGAGCGCCGAGGTCGAGCGAGACGACCCGTTTGTTCTTCAGGCTTTCCGGGACATCTCC
>JAKQBV010000507.1 GCA_029573925.1 bacterium | reverse complement strand
GTGACGTTGTTGCCCTCCCGAACAAGAATTCCCGCCAAATTGCGGCCTACCGCTCCGCAACCCGCTATTGTGATTCTCATCTATTCTCTCCTCGCTATGCCGACGCCTTTCATCTGTTCTAGCTTTTTATACTAAGCAAATCCTTCTCTTTGCCTATCATTACGAGCTTGTCACCCGCTCGAACCTTGTAATCCGGGCCGGGCAGAAAAACGAACCCGCCCCCGTTCTCTCGTTTCACAGCCATCACAAAGATTCCGAAACGACCTCTGATATTAAGCTCCAACAATGTGCGCCCGATAAAATTTTCGGGCGGCGACACTTCCATCACCCGGTAGTCCTCTTCTATCGGAACGAAATCGAGAAGGTTTGGATTGATTATATGGGCGGCCACACGCCTCGCTGTTTCTCTCTCCGGAAAAATAATTTCGTTCGCCCCTATCGCCTCAAGTATCTCCGCGTGGTCCTCATTCAGCGCTTTGCAGCGGATATTGCCAACACCTATCTTCTTCAGATGAAGAGTACAGAGGACGCTTGCCTCCAGAGTCTCTCCGAGGCTCACTATTGCTTCGTCGAAGTCCGCCGTGACGACCGAGCGCAATGCGCTGAAATCCCTCGCGTCCAGCATCATCGCGCGCTGCACGGAATCGCTTACCGCGTTCACTCTTTCTTCGCTGCTGTCTATCGCCAGAACGTCGCTGTGCTTCGCCAGATCGCTCGCCAGTTCCGCCCCGAACTGCCCGAGTCCTATCACGCATATCTGCTTCCTGTTTTTCTTCATCCTATCATCACCTCGCCCTTCGGGTAATGCACATTGACCCGTTTTTTATTCACGATCCATACCGCCATTGTGAGAGGCCCCAGCCTTCCCACAAACATCGTCAGGATAATCCACAATCGTCCTGAAATGGACAACGAAGTAGTTATTCCCGTGGACAATCCGACCGTTCCGAACGCCGACACCTGTTCAAACACAATCTGGCTCAAGCCTGCTCCGTTGACGCCCGGCTCAGTTGCGCTGAGGATTATAACTCCAACGATATTCCAAAGAATCGCAAGCCCCATCAGCAAACCCGCCCGCGACACTGTTTCATCAGGCAACCGCCTGCCAAGTATGCTGACTTCTTTTTCCCCGGCCAGACTGGACTTAATTCTCGCAAGCCACACCGCCACAGTCGTCGTCTTCACGCCTCCGGCGCACGACCCCGGAGACCCTCCGACAAACATGAGCGTCGTCAGCAGAAAAAGCGACGCAACCGGTAGCGCTCCGATATCTATCGTATTGAACCCGGCAGTCCTCGACGTCACTGACTGAAACAAGGCGTTCCCGACTATCTCCCAAGCGTTCTTTTCGCCAGTTGTCAGTCCGAAAACCATTAGCATAACAGCTCCCGCGATGATTAGCCCCGCCGACATCCACAGAACCATCGATGAGTGAAGAGACAGACGGGCGATTCTCCCATCATCCTTATTCCCCGCCAACTTCTTCTTCACAAGCCCCATGATTTCATACAGAGTAGTATGTCCCAAACCGCCAAGAACAATCAAAATCGCTACGGCTAACGCCAATCCGCCGGTTTCGCGCAAACCCACCAGACTGTCAGGGTACAGAGAAAAACCCGCGTTGCAGAATGCCGACACGGAATGAAAAACAGAAGTGAACGCGGCCCCGGACGCCCCCTTCAAAGGAGCAAGAAACGCGAACAACACGGCAGCCCCGATGAATTCAATTATCAACGTAAGCGCCAATATCCCGCCAAAAACGCTTTTGAATAAAACGGCTACATCCTTTTGGAACATCGAGTCCTGAACAGCGGCCTGAGACACTAGAGACAACCTCATCCCCAACGCCTTGAAAGCTATTGCCGCAAACGTCATCACGCCAAGGCCGCCCAGTTGTATCAGCAGAAGTATCACTATCTGACCGAACAACGTGAAATCCGTTCCTGTGTCCGCCACCGCAAGCCCGGTCACGCAAACTGCGGATGTCGCAGTGAACAGCGCGTCAAGCAAGCCCACCCGGCCCGGCTGATGCGCGAAAGGAAGCCATAGAAGAATCGTCCCGATTGCTATCGCGCCGGCGAATCCCCACACCAACATAGCTTGAGGAGATTTCGCCCGCTTTGTTTTTCTTCTCTTTTTGTCGGTTTTTCCCATGCTGTTTCCTAATCAGGAACGGCCCGCGCGGCGCTTTCGCGCTACGCGGCAGAGCGTCAACTCCCCTGTTCCGCCAACGCTTCCCGGCATGACGAGATGAACCGGACGATTTCGTCTTCTCTGACCGCCGCGCCCGTCTCTCCCTTCCATCCGGAATCGCCCATGATATGCGGCCCCAACGGAGCCTCGCCCCTCATTCGCGGAAGCAGGTGAATGTGATAGTGCGGCACAGCGTCCGCTATCGACACCAGATAGAATTTCTCGCACCCTGCGACAGGCTCAGCCGCGCGCGCGACTCGCGCCGCTAGGCTCAAGATATCCGCCGCCTGTTCGGGAGACATCGCGGCAAGAGACTCGACATGCTCTTTGAGCGCGACCACGATGTGGCCGGGCTTGATGGCGCAATCAAAATGCGCGGCAAACGCGAACTCGCTTTCGCCTATGACACGCCGGCTGTCGAAATCGCAAAAAACACATCCGGTTTTTTCCGACACGATTTCTCCCCCGTTCGCTGACGAACGGTTCGCGCGCTCGGCTCGTCAGGACTCAGCCGCCGCTGCTGACGCCTCTTTTATTTTTTTGATTTCATCTATGATGGTTTGTGTGGGAGCGCCCGGCTCGAACAACGCCGCGACGCCAGCTTTGAGAAGTTTTTCCCGGTCGTCTTCCAGGATGATCCCGCCTCCGATGACGAGGATGTCTTCGGACTCTTTATCCTTGAGCAGTTGCAGCACGCGCGTAAAATGCGTCATGTGCGCGCCCGCAAGCGAGCTTATTCCTATGAAATCGGCGTCTTCCTGTATGGCGGAGTTGACGATGTCTTCGGGCGTCTGTTGCAATCCGAGATAGATGACCTCCATGCCCGCGTCTCTGAGGGCGCGCGCAACCACTTTCGCGCCCCGGTCGTGTCCGTCAAGACCCGGCTTCGCCACAATAACCCTTATCTTCTTTTCGCTCATCCGCTTTCTCCCCGCCTATTAGAATTGATATGTCGCGCCAAGCGTCATGCGCCTCATATCGTCAGCGTCCGCCAGCCCCAGCAACACGGACCCTTTATTCTCATATATGTACCTAACGGCGTAATTCCACGTGTATTCCGCCTGATACAGCGTCACTTCCCCTATGAAAAGCAATTCGGGCGATATGTCCATTCCGATTCCAGCGAGTGTCCCGAACTTCTTCCCCTTCAGCCCCTGCGAACTCATGTGGAATATCCCGCCATGAAGGTCAAACTTGTCATACGGAAAATTCACCAGCCCATAGACCGTCGTTCCGTCCAAGTCTCCAGCCTCGAACCGCTCCACCGCAAACGCCGTTTCCCATTTCTTATTCGTCGATTCCGACAGCAGGAAATGCTTCTGTGGATTATACTTCAACGCTATCGACGAGTTGTTTTCGTCATAGCTGACGCTTTCCGAGTCGCCATCCAGATATACCATGGCTGAGCCGTGATATCTAGTCTGGCTGAATGCCACTTCCAATCCTTTTCCCAGCCCGTATGACAACCCTATCGTTTCATCCTTCAAGTCCATCCAATAGCCGTAGTAAACCGTGTCAGCATCAGACATCGGACTCAGAATTTTCATTCCCATCGATTCCGAATAGCTCGATGCGTACAGTCCAACTGCAAACTTGTTCTTGTCAAGCACGTCAGTCGTGGGAACCATCCAAAGACCGGACATACCGTCTGCTGTGGCGAACGACAGGTCCATCGGCGATTTGACTTCCTTTTTCCCGGGAGCCGGTTTCTTTTCTTCAACCGCCGCAGGTTCATCCCCTATAGGCTCGGCGGAACTGCTTGAACCACGGCCTCTTTTTCTGCCTGATGAAGATTCCGCCGCCGCCGGAGCAGCTTCCGCCGCCGCCGCAGGTTCAGCCGCCGCCGGGCTTTCAGCGGCGGACGCTCTTCCGCGTCTTTTCGACGACGTCCCTTCCGCTGCCGCTGCGGGCTGTTCCGCCACAGCCGCAGGCGCTGCCTCCGCCGCAGGCTCGGCGCTTCCCCTTCGCCCCCTCGACGATGCCGCCGGCGCAGCTTCTTCCTTCTTCTCTTCCACGGCGGGCGCCGGAGCAGCCGCAGGCGCGGATTCCGCCATGCCTCTCTTTGCCGGTTGCTCAACTGCGGAAGCCGCTGCCACAGATGGTTCCTTTCCAAACTCTACCAGTTCATCCATGTCCCGTATTTCAACTGTCTTTTCCACTACTTTCGCCACTGAATATGTCGGTTTTACTTCCGCGACAACTATGGAACCGATGCTCTTGCCGTCGCGGACCACAGTGAATTTCTGTCCGATTTTCACGCCCGCAGAGCTTCCGGCGTAAATGAGGAGCCTATCATCGCTCACGGCAAGGTTGATTTTCAGGCTCTTTGCCTCCTGCGCGCGCGCCGCATGCCCGGCGAACATTACCACTATAAACGCAAGCGCCGCCGCGAAGATTACTCCCCCGCCGATGTGTTTGCTTTGCATCTTGCTCTCCCCATTGTTAAATTCGAATGTATTATATGCCATGCGTCTCTTTTGTCAAAGCCATTATATTATTCATATTCATAGTCTGATTTGTATCATTATTGTTGAATATTTAGGCGAACAATAGAAAAAAACACTTCTTGAAAGGCTTTTCCGGGTATATCCAAAAATTGTCCGGATTATCCTTTTATGACCACAATCGGGCGCAGCCTCGCCACGACCGTCGCCAGCCCCGCGTTCACGCATGTGCCGATGACATGGTCCACATTCTTGTACGCTCCGGGCGCTTCTTCCAGCAACGATTTCTTCGACCCGGCGCGCACTGTCACCCCGTGCGCCGCCAACTCTTCTAACACTGTCGCCGCGTTGAAATCCTTCTTGGCCGACGTCCTGCTCTTCACCCGCCCCGCTCCGTGACACACCGATCCCCACGTCTCCGCCATCGCCAGCGGCGCCCCCGCCATTACGTATGACGCGCTCCCCATGTCCCCCGGCACAATCACCGGCTGGCCCACCCCGGCATGCCTCCCGGCCAACTCCGGATGCCCCGCCGCAAACGCCCGCGTCGCCCCTTTCCTATGCACGCACAGCCGCCGCTTCTTCCCGCCGACCTCGTGCTCCTCGAATTTGGCGATGTTGTGCGCCACGTCATACACCAGTCTTAGCCCCAACCGCTCCGCCGACGCCCCGAACACCCGCTCCATCGTCCCCCTCACCGTGTGCGCCAGACACTGCCGGTTCGCCCACGCGAAATTCGCCGCCGCGCACATCCCCCCGTAGTACGCCCGCCCCTCCGGAGACTCCACCGGCGCGCACGCCAGTTGCCTGTCCGGAAGTTCGTATCCATATCTGACAACGGCCTCCCGCATCGCCCGGATCGCGTCGTCGCACACCTGATGTCCCAGTCCGCGCGACCCCGAATGTATCATCACCGCCGCCATCCCTTTCTCAAGCCCGAACGCCCTCGCCGCCCTGTCGTCGAAAACTTCCTCCACTTCCTGAACTTCTATGAAATGGTTGCCCGCGCCTAGCGTGCCCAACTGGTTCGCGCCGCGCTCCCTCGCCCTTCGCCCAACCTCCCCCGGATCGGCGTCTTCCAGCCCCCCGCCCGACTCGCAATACTCCAAGTCCTCATCCCATCCCATACCGTTGCGCGCCGCCCACGCCGCTCCCCTTTGCAGAACCTTATCCATGTCCCCGCCCCGCAGACGAATGTCGCTAGTCGAGCCTACCCCCGTCGGCACATCCCTGAACAGCCGCGTCGCAAGCTCATCCGCCTTCGCCCTCGCGTCCCCCGCCTCTATCGCGGACGCCAGCAACCTCACTCCGCAGTTGATATCGAACCCCACCCCGCCCGGCGATATAACCCCTTCCTCCACAGACATCGCCGCCACGCCTCCGATGGGAAAACCATATCCGTAATGAATGTCCGGCATCGCCAGCGCATACTCCACAATCCCCGGCAATGTCGCCACATTCGCCACCTGTTGCGGCGCGTCGTCCCGCTTCAAATCCTCCACCAGTTCCGGCCCGGCATAAATTATCCCGGGAACCCTCATTCCTTCAAAACAAGTTCTCGGTATCTTTATCTTATATTCGGAAATATTGTCGAAACACTTCGTCCAGTCCGGCATATCCGCCCGCCCCCTCCGGCGATTCAAAGATCAAAATATATCGTCGTCTCAAACCCGTTCATCGTTCGGTCCACGCTTATCATGTGGTGGGTGACCGCCTTGATTTCAGTGGCGTGAACCACGCCGCGCAGCCTCGCCCCGCCCACCACCGCCCGCATCGCCCCTCCGTCCACCTTCTCTACTCGCGGGTCCGTCGCAAAAAAATTCTTCACCTCAAGCAGATACAAAAGCTCAGCCAGCCAGTCAACTATCAGCGATTCCAAATCCGGCGAGGACAACTCCACCACATGAGTTTCCGGCCACCCCTCCGGCGGAACCTCGCTTATAACGCTCATCATCCCGCGCGCGGCGTCCGCAAACAACTCCTCCAGCGTCCCGCCCGTCACATGTATCCCGGCATCCGCCGTATGTTCCACATTCACGTATGGCGCCATTTTTCCATTATAGCCGTTTATTGTTATGCTTGATAGAAATCCGCCGCCCGTATCCTGTGAACTGTTCGGAACAAACCCGCAAGTTTAGGAAAAGGGGTTTGGGGAAACAACCCTTTTCAAAGGGTTTTTCCCCAATCGCCGAATGCGAAAACCTTTTTAATCAACTTTTCGCTGTTCTGTAAAAAAACAGCCGGTTTTGCTTTGAACGCAGTTCAGCAAAACCGGCGCGCCGGGAGTTTTTTTCGGAAGAGGCGCGGGGAAACCTGTTTTTTGCAAAAAAATGGTTTCCCCGCAAATTCCGGACAAACCTTTTAGCGGCTGTTTAACCCCTAATCAGTAATCAGCACACACGGCCTTATTATTTTCTTGTGCGAAACTCCGCCTATGTGCTATTGTTACATATCGCGCCCCGAGCGGCTAATCCGGCACAGAAGGCGCGGTTTTTCAATAAGGACAGTTTCCCGGCTCCCAGCCCCGAAGCTTCCGACACAAACGGAGACTCTTCAACGCTATGAAGAAACAAATCACGCTCCCCCAGATGATTCTTCTCAACGTCATCAACTTCGGACTCGTCTGTTTCTGGAGTTTCGACGGCGCGGCCATGCCCCTGTTGCTCACCTCCAAGTTCGGGCTGACCAACACCCAGATCGGCGCCATCATCGGCATCGGCAAACTCATGATCGGCCTTTCCCTGTTCTTCGGAATCTATTCCGACCTCACTCAAGCCAAATGGGGGAAACGCAGGCCCCTCATGCTCATCGGCGGCATCGTCGCCGCCCCCCTCATCGCGCTCATCCCTCACATGCCCTCCGTCTGGGTCCTCATCATCCTGATGACCTTTATCTATTTCTTCATCCAGTTCGCCGCCGTCCCGTACTTTGCCCTCGTGCCCGAAGTCACCCCCAATGAAAAACTCGGCACTGTCAACGCGTTCTTCAGCGCCTTCGGCGGCATC
>JAKQBV010000504.1 GCA_029573925.1 bacterium | reverse complement strand
CGACACCATGAACGCCGACAACCCCACCCCCCACGTAGGCCGCATCGAAAGCACCAACCCTTGCGGCGAACAGCCCCTGCTCCCCTACGAGTCCTGCAACCTCGGCTCCATCAACCTCGCCCGCATGGTCAGAAACGGACGCGTCGATTTCGACCGCCTCAAAACCGTCGTCCACGACTCCGTCCACTTCCTCGACAACGTCATCGACATGAACAGATACCCGCTTGACAAAATCGAGCAGATGACGAAAAGCAACCGCAAGATCGGCCTCGGCGTCATGGGCTTCGCCGATATGCTCATCCAGCTCGGCGTCTCGTACGACTCGCAGGAAGCGGTGGATCTGGCGGAAAAAGTGATGGGCTTCATCAAAGACGAATCGCGCGCGGCGAGCGCCGACCTCGCGGAAAAAAGAGGCTGCTTCCCGAACTTCGAAGGAAGCGCGCTCGACAAACCCGGCGCTCCCAAACTCCGCAACGCCACCACCACCACCATCGCCCCCACAGGAACCATCTCCATCATCGCCAACTGCTCCAGCGGCGTCGAACCTCTTTTCGCAGTCTCATACATCCGCACCGTCATGGACAAAGACGAACTGGTGGAGATAAATCCCTACTTTAAAAAAATAGCCCGCGACAGAGGCTTCTTCTCGCCCGACCTCTTCCTCAAAATCGCCCAGCACGGCTCCATTCAGGGCTTCGAGGAAATCCCGTCGGATGTCAAACGGCTCTTTTCAACCGCGCACGACATCTCCCCTGAATGGCACGTCCGCCTTCAGGCCGCTTTTCAGAAACACACGGACAACGCCGTGTCGAAAACGATAAATTTCCCCTCGGACGCGACCATCGAGGACGTCGAGAACGCATACAAACTCGCGCATAAACTCGGCTGCAAGGGAATTACCGTTTATCGAGAGGGAAGCCGCGAGGATCAGGTGTTGAGCGTCAAAAAAGATACCGCCGCTCCTGCAGCAGCAGCCCCGGCTCCCGCTCCGGTTGTCGAAAAAGAACCCGCGCCCCGCAATCGCCCTTCCGTCACCTTCGGCAGAACCGAACGCGTTAACACCGGCTGCGGGAACCTTTACGTCACAGTCAACGAAGACGAACGCGGCTTGTGCGAAGTGTTCACCCAGATGGGCAAAGCCGGCGGATGCGCCGCCGCCCAGTCCGAGGCCATATCCCGCCTCATATCCCTTTGCCTCCGCTCCGGAGTAAAAATCGACCAAGTAAAAAAACATCTGCGCGGCATCCGCTGCCATTCACCCGCGTGGGAAAACGGCGGAATGATCACAAGCTGCCCGGACGCCATAGGCATAGTTATAGAAAGACACATGAAATGGAGAGAAGCAGGGAGCGCCCGCGCCCAAAGCGCCGCCCCTGCCGCCCGCATCGAACGCTCGTCCGCCGGACGCAACGTCGATATCGTCGGCTCCTGCCCCGAATGCGGCAGCGTCATGGAGCCGGACGGCGGCTGTATCGTATGCAGAATCTGCGGTTTCTCCAAATGCAGTTGACCCGGCGGCTTCTTTCTCTCCGCCGCAATGTCTCTCCTCGGAGGGTTTCATATCATGGCCACTCTCTTCTGGATGATGAGAGAACTCGAAAAAGAGCTTAACGAACGAAAAGCCATAGAAGTCAGAGTCGGACTCGGCTACACAGGAGTCCAGCTCGACGACGGCTCGATGGGCCTCGCGTACACCTTCAGACACAATACCCGCCACGGATGCTCGGTGGTGAATAATGCCGGAGCCTTGCGCGGCCCCGCCATAGACCTCGCAAAAATGGCCGGTTCCAGAGACGCCATTGAAGCGGCCATCGGGCTTGCGACTATGAACGCTGTCGCAAATTCCCGTCCTGAGGTCGCCGCCGCTGAAAACAAAGATGTCGTCGATTGCTTGGACTTGAGAGATGCGGATAAAATCGCGATGGTCGGCTTCTTCGCCCCTGTGGCAGATAAACTGGCCGGACGCGATGTCACAGTATTTGAACTTGACAAAGGCGACTGCCACTGCAAAGAGCCTATCGAACGCCAGCCCGAACTTCTCCCCCTCATGGATGTGGCCATCATCACTTCGACTTCTTTAATCAACCATACAGCAGACGGAATTCTGTATCACCTGAGCAACGCGCGCGAAGTCGCATTCCTCGGCGCCTCGACTCCTTTAATGCCTTCGCTTTTCAAAGACACTAAAGTCACGTTGCTTGCCGGAATGATAGTCCGAGACGCCCCGCTCGCCTTCGACATTATCAGCCAAGGCGGCGGCGCTCAAAAACTCTCCGCCGCCTCTAAAAAAGTGTTGCTGAGAATCAATCGATAGTAACAGCCCCGAGTTCTCCGCTTCTCTTACACGTCCGCAATCAATAACCAAGATTGAACCCGAATACGCGACCCCTGAAAAACCTTCCTGAGTATCTCTGAAAATCAGATAGTCTTGCCAGTAAATATATGGCTTATGTAAAAAAGGTTTTTAGTTTGTTTAATTTGGAGTGCGACAATTCATTGTCGCTTTCATATAAGCGACTTCAGTCGCTTTTTAATAAAG
>JAKQBV010000491.1 GCA_029573925.1 bacterium | reverse complement strand
GTTGAACATCATAATAGCAAAAACCGCTACAACGATCCCCCAGAACATCCACCATCTGTTAGATTCTATAGGCAGCAAAATCAGTCCTTCCCGACAACCTACTGAACATACTCAAAATCAAGGATGAACGGAATTCCCTTTCACATGCCCTGTGACTCTATGGCCGACTGGCCATATTTCATAAGCAGCTCCGGGCGTCACAGGGCATTCCGGCATTTGCAGTTCGGGAAAATACTCCTCGTCAATCGCTATATCGCTCAAATCAGGCTGAGGCCATGTTCCCTCTTTGATATAGTACAATTGTACGAGAGCATTAATGTTCGCGACATTCGTTCTACATGCCTCATATTTCGCGTCCATCGTAATATTCTTGAATCTAGGTATTACTATCGCGGCGATTATTGAAACCAACAGAACGACAAGCACCACCTCGCCGATTGAGACTCCCCTCTGTTCTGAACGTGATCCAACCATCCAATTATCCTTAACATCTGATTGAACGCTTTTGTCATTTTATCAAAAAAGCCACGCGCTTACAAGCGACGCGGCTTCTCTGAAGTTCAGCGATTAAGTTGTTGCTCCATCGTTTATGCCGGGCGTCCGGCATAATCCGTCAGACGCCGACTTAAAATACGTGCGTTCCTGCGCCTTCCCTGTGTCCGGTGATTCTGTACAGCGGAGACGGCCCCATCGTATATGATGACTCGTCCACAGGACATGTGGGTATGCCGTCCGGGAAGTAACGCGCCGACAACGTGTACAATTCGGCTGCAGTGTATGTCGTCGCATAATTATTTCCCTGATCATACCAGTCCGGATCATAATCGCCGCTTGCAACCATATCCGGATTGAGCGACGACTGCTTGAAGATATTCAGATCCGTGTCCGGCCACGTGGCTTCAACAAAATAGAACGCCTCAATCTGTTTGTTGATGATAGCGCGGTTCATTTCGCAGGACTGAACCTTCGCTTGTCGAGCCGATACGACAAATCTGGGAATCACTATTGCCGCAAGTATGCTGATTAGAATAACAACCAACATGACCTCAAGAATCGTGAATCCCGCGCTCTTGCTTTTCATAACAATACACTCCTTATTAATAATTTTTATTTTTTTACAAGCGCCTTAATATATATGCGTCCCCGCGCCTTCTCTGTGTCCCGTAATTCTAAATAACGGCGATGGAGCAAGCACATATGACGACTCATCCAATGGACATGTGGGTATCCCATCCGGGAAATATTTGGATGAAAGTCTAAAAAGATCGTTAGCCGTATAGGCGGCCGGGTCTAAAGCATAGTCGCCGCGAGCGTCATACCAATCCGGATCGTAGTCGCCGCTGGCAACCATATCGGCGTTAAGCGATGATTGTTTAAGAATATTCAGGTTCAAGTCCGGCCACGTTGCTTCCACGAAATAGAACGATTCCACAGCTTTGTTAATGATGGCGCGGTTCATTTCGCAGGATTGAACCTTCGCGTGCTTCGTGGACACCACGAACCTCGGTATCACGATCGCTGCGAGTATACTGATCAATATGACAACCAGCATGACCTCAAGTATTGTGAATCCTCTGTTTTTCATTTCCTTGCCCCCTTGCCCTTTATATAAAATACTTACTCTGCTTAATTATGGCTTTCTATCATATTCTGCCCAAATGTGCGTTCCTTCACCTTCTCTGTGCCCCGACACCCTGTACCACGGCGAAGGCAACATGACATATGATGTTTCATCTATCGGACAGGTCGGTATCCCATCAGGAAAATATCTCGATGATAGATTCCTCAACGTTAATTGATGGTTAGCATCATTAGAGTAGTATTTCAACCCTGTAGAATCCACCCACTCTGACGTCATACTCCATCCGTTTTCTGCGGCATGTCTAAAAACATCAAGATCAAGATTCGGCCATGTAGCTTCCATAAAGTAAAAATTCTCTATTTGCTTGTTGATTATGGCCCTTTGCATTTCACACGCCTGCACTTTCGCCTGCTTCGTCGAAACCATGAACCTCGGTATAACTATCGCCGCAAGAATGCTTATTAAAACGACAACTATTAGAACTTCTAGTATTGTAAATCCCCGAAAGCCGCTTATTCGCATTTAATTCTCCGAAAAAACTAAATGATATTCTATTAAATTTAGAGTTCGTGCGTGCCTGAACCTTCTCTATGGCTCGTAACTCTAAATATCGGCGATGGGGCAAGCTCATATGAGGTCTCATCCACCGGGCATGTCGGTATTCCATCCGGGAAATATTTGCCTGCCAAGTTCGATAACGCCGCTTTCTCTGCAGGAACCGCTGGATCAAATTCGGTGTTTGATGAATCCACCCACACGCTGTCATACGCGCCGTTTTCAGCGGCATGTCTGAAGACGTCGAGGTCGAGATTCGGCCATGTGCCTTCCATGAAATAAAAGGTCTCAGTCATTGTGTTTATTATTGACCTATTCATCTCACAAGACTGTATCTTTGCCTGCTTTGAACCTATCGTAAACCTCGGAATCAATATCGCCGCTAATATGCTTATCAAGACTACAATCAACAGTGTTTCAATTACCGTGAACCCTTTTGATCTCATCGCCCACCTCTTTGCGTATTATGTACAGCAGGATAAATTATAGCAAATTTATTTCCAGATTCTTTTTAATGCCCAAGACGCCATAACAAACAATAACGTCGCAAAACCCACATAGACGCACAATCAATCATTATGCCACACCTAAATATATCTGCTTTGTTTGTTTTGTACTTTCTTTTATGTCAAACCAACCCAGTCGAAAACAATATTATGTTCATTCATATCAACATTTTTTATGTGTTCATGTTTTTTAACGATTTATCTTTTTGCTCCTAAAAAAACAGTTATAAAAATAGCATTCACAAAACAAATACACTATACAAATCAAGGATGGTGTATTGGATTACCCAAATCGCTAGCGTGCGTGTAAGCAATTACACGCATTTTGTTGTCCTAAAACCAAATTCCTAATTCCAATTGTATGGATTTTAGATATATATTATTATCTGAACAATAATGATTTATGGAGTATTGAGATGACAGCGAAAATAGTCAAAGTTAAATTCAGCGGAAGTGACGGATACTCTATTGAAATCGGCCCGGGAATGTTAAATAAAATCGCAGAAAGGGTTTACGATGTTTCGAAAAAACCATTGGCTTTTGTAGTCACAGATAAAAAGGTTGCCCCGCTTCATCTGAATAATTTGGTAAAACGACTTGAAGCCGCTCGAATAAAAACCGAAACCGAAATAATCGCAGCTGGAGAAAAACACAAAAACCTTAACACATATTTAAAAGTTGTGTCGCGTTTCGCGCAGACGAGCGGAGCTGCGGACACTGTGGTGGTTGCGCTAGGGGGAGGCGTGGTGGGAGATATCGCAGGATTCGCGGCAGCTACCTACCGACGCGGCACCCCCGTCATCCAATGCCCCACTACGCTTCTTGCATGCGTTGACTCAAGCGTAGGCGGAAAAACAGGAGTTGACTTGCCTTTCGGGAAAAACCTTGTGGGGGCTTTTCATCAGCCGCGCGCGGTGCTGGTCGACACTGACACCCTTTCAACCCTACCACTGCGGGAGTTCAGAACGGGAACGGCAGAGGTGATCAAATACGGCTTCATTATGGACGAGACGTTCGTGAAATTCATGGAAAAGAACATAGAGGAATTTAATTCCGGAGATAAAACTCTTCTTTCGCGCGCGATAGAATGCTGCTGCCGTCTGAAAGCCAAGGTGGTAGGCAAAGACGAACGAGACACAAAAGACATCAGGGCAATTCTCAATTTCGGGCACACTTTCGCTCACGCGCTGGAAGCGGTTTGCGGATATCAAGATTACAATCATGGCGAAGCGGTGGCGGTCGGAATGGCCTGCGCCTCAGACCTGTCGGCTCGAATCGGCATGATCTCGCAGGAAGACGCCGCGCGCGTCGAACGCCTGATATCTGCCGCTGAACTTCCAGTGACGATAAAAAACGCTCAGCCGCGACATCTGCTGGATTGCATGTTCAGAGACAAAAAATGCCGCGGCGGAAAACTCAGGCTGGTTCTCTTAGAGAGAATAGGCCGCGCGGTCGTGGCGGACGACGTGGACGAGAAAGACATTCTGAGCGTCATTCGTTCCAGAATCGCGCGTTCGTAGCGGCTCGCGAAACAGGAGGATGCGCTTTGGCGACAAGAACCGTCCTTATCGCAGGCGGCGGATACGCCGGCTCCGGCATAGCGGCCAAGCTTGCCGCGCTCGACGCCCGACGCTCTTTCAACACAGTCATATTGGACCCTTCGAAATTCCACGTGGTTAAAACCCGGCTTCACCAAATTGCCGTCGACCCTGAACGAGACATCCTGATCAGAATTCCGACAAGAACGCTGGCTGACTTTGCGCGAGCGGATTTCATCAATTTCGCTGTGGAGGAAGTGGATTTCAAGAATAGAAGAATCTTTGCGAATGGGACAAGTTATGATTGGGACCACCTTGTCGTGGCGACAGGCGCAGAACCAAATTACTTCGGCATCCCCGGCGCGGCTGAAAACTCTGAAAACATCTTAAGCTATGAAGCGGCTATGAGATGCGGATTGAGAATCAAGTCTTTGGGCATGAACAAGAGTGGCGCATCTAAGAAAAGAATCGCTGTTTGCGGAGCGGGGCTTCTCGGAGTCGAATTCGCGGCGCAACTCAGACAGCGTTACGGTCCGAAGAAATGCGAAATCGCGATAGTTGAAAAACAGGACAGGATTATCGCCGCATCACAATGCGGAGACGCTCAGCGAGATTACATTTCAGCCTTTTTCAAAAGAGAAAATATCAAAGCGCTGACCGGAACGACAATTTCGAAACTGTCTCCGGGGCGCGTATGGCTTGAGGAAGGGAAACATATAGACTGCGATCTGACAGTGTGGTGCGGCGGTATTAAACGAACCGGAATAGGAACGGCGGCATCCGGCGGACTTGCCGTCGATCCGACTCTCGTTTGCCGCGAACATGAAAATGTGCTTGGGGCCGGGGATTCCGCGCTGGTTTCAAGTCACCTGCCGAACGCAAACTCTTTGACCGCTCAACGGGCTATATACCACGCTGATATCGCCGCGAAAAACATAATCCGGTCCGCAATCGGGCTTCGCTCCCGCGCCGCCAGATACAAGCCAAAGGGAGAACTCATTTCTCTGGGCGATTTCGACGCTGTAGGAGTCGTTTTCGGGACCGCGCTTTTCGGTCCGGCTTGCGCCGCGGCGAAAAAAGCTAATGAACTGAAATATCTATCCACGCTTTTCGGAACTGCGATAAATCACATCCGAATTCATCGTTAGTATTTGGCATAGGCGCATTGATTAGAGTCCGACTACAACCCCGTTTTTTTTGACAGACTCATAATTGTGACTTGTGTTTGCGTTGCTCTGATAATTCAACCCGGATTCGCCGATAGAGCCGACGAACCGGGGCGATTTTCATAGCGGCGAACTCACGCACAAAGCAAGTTTGTGCGTGCCTCCCATTTATATTGTTCATGAACCGTATGTTCTATTCACTTCAAAAATGCGTCTTGCGCCTCGCATTTCATCCGCTCTAAACAATCGCTCTCGAATCATAAATGAAGGATTCGGTTTTAA
>JAKQBV010000490.1 GCA_029573925.1 bacterium | reverse complement strand
ACGCCGTCCTTCTCATGGTCGTTTACTCCGTCAACAAACCCCTCGCCTTCTACATTCTTGCCGCCGTCCACCTCGCCGGAACCATCATCACCGTCGTTTCAATAAAAGAACTTCCCGCCCCTCCGCCCGAAAAGGGCAACAAGCTGCGCCTCGGCTGGAACTTCACAAAAGACATCATCGCCGAAATGCCCTCCCTCAAAGAACTCACTTGGTTCCTCGTCATGAACTTTTTCTTCTGGCTGGCCCTCGGCGCTTTCATCTCCTTCTTCACCAAACTGACCGAATACTATATCAACATCCCCGGCACGCAGGGCGGCCTCGTGCTCGGCATCGTAGTCGTCATTTCAGTCATCCTCGCCGTCCCCGTAGGAATCCTCGGAGACAAAGTCAGCCGCAAAGCCATCCTCATGCTCGGCTTCATCCTTATCGCCGTCGGCCTCACCACCGGATACTTCGTCGTCGGCCCCACCTCATCCGTCTCCGGGCTTAACCTCGGAACGGAAAAAGACGTCCGCGCCGCCGCCGAAAACTACGGCATCGACGTATCCCAAGCCGACTTCTCCTTGTTCCTTCCCGAACTCCTCAGCCCCCCGCGCGACATCAACGAAGATAAAATGCTCGACGACAAAAAATCAGACGCCCTCCGCTGGTGCCTCAACGGGGAACTCGAACCCGACAAATGCGAAACGGCCATCGCCGCCGTCATGGGCGACGACAACCCCGCCATCGCCGCAACCGTCGCCGCCGTCAAAGCCATCAGACCGAAAATAGACGCCGAAACAGGCAAAGTCCTAAAAATCATGCTCCTCGTCATCGGCTTCACCGCCCTCGGCCTCACCATCTGCTTCATCATCACCGCCACCGTCCTGCCCACGCTCATGAACGAAGACAAAATGGGCCTCTACATGGGCCTTTACTCCACCATCACCGGCCTCGGACAACTCATCAGCGGCGTGCTCGCCGGATTCGTCATCGACAGAACCCTCGCCGCCTCCATCCCGGCTTTCGGATACCGTTGGCTTTTCATTCAAGGCGCTGTTTTCGTCGTACTCGCCATAATCGCCCTGTGTAAAGTCACTTACATTCCCAAAGCGACGGACCCGACAGTGACCGACCTTATCAAAGCCGGAAAGAAAACCCTAGGCGTCCGCCGCTCATAGCAGCCCTCGCCGCGCCGGATAAATCTTTATTCTTGTCCTATGAAAAAAAACATTGGGGCGGTGTTCCCGTGCTTGCTTCTTTGGCTTTTGAAAAAACTTCCGGGTGGCACGCATAAACTTGCTTTGTGCGTGTTAAATCCATCTCGAAAAATCATATATCCCACAACGAAAAACGGGGACTGGCAGCGCGCGCCCCAGCGATGCCTGTACCCGCTTTTCGCCGCCACGAATATACAACAACATAAATAGTCGCCTTAGAGCTTTTTCAACAGCCCGGCTGCGCCTTTTTTTATTCTTCCGCCGGGAAACTGTTCAGAACCATTTTTTCAGTTTGAAGTAGACGACCATATACACCGCCGCAGCGCCCATGAACGCCATCACCGCAGGGTAACTCCATCGCCACTCAAGCTCAGGCATATACTTGAAGTTCATCCCGTAAACACCCGCAACGAATGTCAGAGGAATGAAAATTGTCGCTATAGCAGTCAGCACTTTCATAATCTCGCTCATCCTGTTGCTGACGGCGGTCTGATAAAGATCATTTATGCTCGACAGCATTTCGCGGTATATTTCCACTGTCTCTATCGTTTGCACGACATGGTCGTGAGCGTCCCTCAGATACATGCCGGTAGACTCCCCGACGAGTTTGATTTCAGACTTTTGAAGGCCGCCCAGAACATCGCGCATCGGCCACACCGCGCGCCTCACTAAAAGCGTTTCCCTCCTCAGGTCCCTTAGAGTGATATGAAAGCGGCTCCCGGAAAAACCCGCTTCCAGTGTTTCCTCAACAGCCTCTATCTTTTCGCCTATGATTTCGAGAACAGAGAAGTATTGATCCACAACCGCGTCCAGAATGGCGTAAGCAAGGTAATCGGCGCCTCGTTTCCTGATTCTACCCTCAGGATTCTTCATCCTCTCCCTTATCGGGTCTAACGCGCCTGATTCATTCTCGACGAATGAAAGCACGAAACTATCTCCCAAGACTATGCAAACCTGCTCGGCGCAGGAAGCCCCGGACGCCCCGTCCACTCTCAGCGATTTCGCCACTATAAACACATAATCGCCATAGTCCACAATCTTGGGCCTCTGATTCGTGTTCACTATGTCTTCCAGCACAAGAGGATGCAAATTGAACTTTTTCCCTACGCCCGACACAAAAGCGATGTCATGCAGCCCGACCACATTGACCCAAGTCCGCGCGGAGCCGCTCGCGGACAGTATGTCTTCGTCCATATCCTTGACGGACTTCACGCTCAATTCGGTTTCGTTGTAAACTGCCACTGTCGCCACAGGCGCTTCTATTTTTCGTTCACCCACAAAAACCATATCGCCGGGCGTGGCTCCGGCTGATTTGCCGCTCTTTCGGAACATATTTCCTAAGAACCATTCCGAACCCGGCTTGCCTCGCAAATCTATAAATTTCTTCATCGCGTCTGCCCTCTTGATGGAGACATTCCTTATCCGGTCACATTATTCCACAGCAAATATCAGTTCGCAAGCAATGTCTCAGAGCTTAATAACTTGAAGGCATGACAATGAAATCAACACGAAAGTAAATCAACGAAAAACGGGGACTGGCAGCGCGCGCCCCAGCGATGCCTGTACCCGCTTTTTGCCACCCCGGGAATACAACACCATGAATAGGTGACTGTGGGACTGTTGAAAATGTCACAAACTTCCGGGTGGCGCTCACAAACTTGCTTTGTGCGTGTTTGAAAACGCATGCAAACATGCTTGAAAGTTTCGTTTCATACAGGCTCTCACGGACAAGTCCGTTTCCCATGGCTTTTTCAACAGCCCCACTGTCCCTAGTTTTCTCTATTTTTCCCGGTGTGCGCTTCCTCGCGGCGTGTGTATCAAACACTCGCTGATGATACAAAACTAAGAATGGAAACGGAACGGCTTTATTGTTTTTTTTAGTGCCTGACCCCATTCTGCCTATAAATCATAATTGAGTAGTGCAATTTCTTCCGGTTCAATGCCAAATTTGATTCCGGCGCAAAAACCCCGTGATGTGCGGGGTTGATTTTCAGGCCGCAAGGGACGCCGAATGACGCAGCCGCGAATGGAACAGTCGAAAAACGGGCGCGAGGACGCAGCAGGGC
>JAKQBV010000484.1 GCA_029573925.1 bacterium | reverse complement strand
AAGGAAACGCCTTTTATCATTTTCAACAGTTCCACACCGTCCATTTCAGGCATCACGATGTCGGACACCACAACGTCCGGCCCGTATTTCGTGAAAAGTTCAAAACCCGCGCATCCGTTCCCGGCCGTTAAAACTTCATGTCCGTCCTGCTCGAGGTGATATTTCGTTACCTCGCGAAGACTCTCGTCGTCATCCACAAGCAGTATCGTTGCCACTTCAGACCGCCTCGCTTTCTTCGGCGCATCTTATGGGAAGAACGACCATAGCCGCCGCTCCCTGCGCGTCGCTCCGATTCCGGATCGTTATTCGCCCTCCGTGCCTCTCGACAATCTGTCTGCATATCGGCAGTCCCAAGCCGGTGCCGCCCTGTTTTTTTGTAAAAAACGGCTCGAATATTTTTTCCTCATCATCCGGGTTGATTCCGCAGCCGGTGTCGGTTATATCAATTTCTATTTCAGCTCCCCGGCGCCGAGTCGTTATGCTAAGCTCGCCGCCTCCGGGCATGGAATCCATCCCGTTCAATACCAGATTGAGAAAAACCTGTCTGAGTTGGTTGGAATCCATATTGAAAGTCGTGTCCGGCTCGCAGAGGTCGATTTTTAGGCGCACATTGTTCTTGCGCAGGTTTTTTGATGAGAGATCGAGGACGGATTTCAGGACGTTGTTGATTCGGTCAGGAGCGAGACATGGCTCTTGGGGCCGCGAAAAATCTAGGAACTCCCCCACTATGCGTTCCATCCTTAGAATTTCTTTGTTTAAAATATCTACGAATCTTCGTTTCGGATGTTCCATTCCGAACTCGCCGGCTAAAATCTCCACAGCGCCCTTGATGCCGCCTAGCGGATTTCGGATTTCATGGGCCACGCCGGCTGCTAAAGTTCCTATGGCCGCCAGTCGGTCGGACTCCTTTGCTTTTTCAAACGAATCAAGCAGTTTTTCATAAGCGCCCTCGGCCCTCCGCCGCTGCTTCCGTCCGAGATCGGAGAGAGCGCCGGTCAGCGCGCCTACCACAAGATACATTAAAATTTCCAAGTATCTTCCCGTGAGGTCGACATGATGCGCATGCGATTGCCACTGGAGCAACAGATGCAGTAGAAAAACCATTCCGCAGCCCGCAGCTACGGCGGCGCCCCCGCGCAGACCGAAGAAAAACGCGCTGAATATTATCGGAATATAATACAACCTGTCATAAACATCATGATACTGGGGACTTTCCACGGGAGTAATGAAATGCAGCATCGAAATAATTGCTATACACATTAAAATTCCGATTATTGTTTTCCTGTCTCCGAACCTATCCATAAATGTCTCCCGCAGTTTTCACCAGTTATGAATTATAATTGTTTGTTAATGCTCTATTTTTTTTAATCCATATTTTAATCTCGATAATTCCCAATTACATTGATAGATCGATTCTTGTTGATTCTATGATTATTATGGCCTTCTTGCTGCTTGAAATCAAGCATCGCCATGATGCAAATATAACAGCAAATGCGGTTTTTCTAGACGGCTATTCCTATCGCCATTAATGAAGAAAAAACATCCGCGCTGAAAAAAGCTAGAAACAACCTAGATATTTTTCTTTGACTTCGAATAATTCAAGAAAATCTCGACCATGGCGCTTTGTTTGATATATGTTTGTGCGCAACTTGGGGAGCGATAGGATGACCGGAGCATTGAACCTACATTCCATACTGGTGACCACAGGAGTGGTCATGGTTGTAACTGTGAGCGCTTTTCTCTACAGGCAGTTGGCAAAAAAGTTGAAAATCGAATCCGAAGGGTTCGAAAAAAAACAGGGGAGTAAAAATCATGAAGACAATGAAACAAGTCGGTATGAGATTTGGTTTTGCAGGGATACTGATTGTGGCGCTGGCGGTGTCCTCGGCGGTTTTAGCGGCGGACAAAGCCGGGAAGGAAGCGAAAAAAGAGCTGTCGCTGGAAGAGCGGCTTGTGGCAATCGCAGTTGAGTATACCGGCATCCACGAAGCTCTGGCCGGGGATACGGTGGAACATGTCAGCCATAGCGCTGCCGCCATCGCGAAGAACGCGGATGCGGCGCTGCAACTGGCGGGTAAAGACGCTAACAAAAATGATAAATTGTTAGAAACGCTTAAGGCTGTCAAAGCGTCCTCAAACAGCATCTCGTCTGAAAAAACAACCCTCAAGGATGCTAGAGACAATTTTTTTGCTCTGAGCGACGCGGTGGTCGAGCTTGTGAAAAACCATTTACCCGAAAAGGCGGCCGCGAAATTCAACGTATTCTATTGCCCGATGGCAAAGGGTTATTGGATTCAGACAGATGACAAGACCCGCAATCCCTATCATGGCAAAGAAATGCTAAAGTGCGGCAGGACTATCGATTACGCGAAAGATTGCGCTGAATGCGATGGGAAATGCGCTTGCGAAAAGAAGACTGGCAAGTGCGGCTGCGAGTTCAAGGGATCGGATAAAAACAAAATTGAGCACAAGGGACATGGCATGGGCCACTCGCATTGAAAGAATCGTCACATAAAGGATGCATGGGAGCGGGCATGAGCATTAAGCCCGGACGGGGAGGAAACGGCATGGCATATTTGAGAAAAAAAACAATCATGTTTTCATCGGTCGCGCTGATTGCTCTGCTGTGCCGCGCCTCAGTCGATTCCCGGGCATCGGATTCGATTCCGGCGACTACGGAACAGATCGAACTTTCGTCCCTGATATCGTTGATCGAAACGGCATATCATGACAATCCGGGAATTGCGGCGGCGCGGTTGGAATGGGCGGCTGCGGAAGAAAGAGTTCCGCAGGCGGAATCGCTTCCGGGCCCCATGCTCGGCGTCACATACACGCCGTTGCCGATGGAAAAAGAAATGGGATCCCGGCGGCTGATGTTCATGGCGTCGCAGATGTTCCCAAGCCCCGGCAAGCGCGGCCTTGCAGGAGACAGGGCTTCTATCCAAGCGGAGGCGGCGCGGCTCAGGATAGAAATCGCAGTCAGGGACACTATAACGGATATAAAAACGAGTTACGCGGAACTCCAGTATCTCCAGACTGCCATGACGCTTACCCGACGGCATCGTGAATTCGCGCGGCGGCTGGCCGACATCTCTGTTCGGGATTACGCAGCCGGAAGCGCGACTTTCCTAGATCTGGCGTCGGCTCAATCGCAGCTTGCGCAAATCGAGTATGACTTGATGACACTTGAGGAATTGCGCCGAACAGAAGAGGCGCGCATTAATTCTCTTATCGGGCGCGACCCGGAAACGCCGGTGGCCGCCGAACCACAGACCGATTCTTCGCCGCGCGACGTCCGTCTCGAAGAGCTTCACAAACTTCTCAAAACCGGCCGTCAGGAAACAATGCTCAATGAGTTGAGCGAGCGTATCGGCGCGGTTGATGTTTCGCTGTCGCATAAGGCCGACATGCCTGATCTGAACGTCGGCGTGATCTACGATACTCCGGGGAAGTTCGCGGACCCGATGATGCGCTCGAAAGTCAGAAACACATGGGCGTTCACATTGGAAATGAATCTCCCGGTCTATCGACGGAACAACGCGGCGGCGAAACGGGAGGCGGAACACCGCTTAGCGGCGGCAAGACTCAGGACGGCCCGGGGGCTGGATTCATCCCGCGCCGAACTGGCGGACGCTTATTTTCGAATGCGCACAAGCGCCCGACTGCTTGCGCTGTACCGCGACACGCTCGCGCCGCAGGCGCATAAGGCGGTCGAGACCGCCGAGACTCTCTATAATTCCGGAGAAACGACTTTCTCCTCTCTGATTGAGGTTCAGTCGGTTTGGCTGAATTTCAATCTTGCGCTGGCCCGCGCAAGAGCGGACCTCGCGCGTAACACGGCTTCCGTCGAGCGCCTGACCGGGACAGTTATCCTCGCTGCTGGAGGCGCAAAATGAATAAATATATTTTCTCGTCAATCTTAATCGCGTTGATTTCAATGTCAGCTTTCGTGTCGGTCGCGCATTCCCGGCAGAAATCGCATATAAAGGATTACATTCCTTCCTTCTATGTCGATTCGTTGGAAAAAGCTGGGACTTCCCAGTTGCGCGCCGCCGCCCCGGTTCCTGTCCCCGGACAGGTTGTTAGTTCGGTTGCCCAAAAGCCACAGATGGAGTTGCCGGAGCATCTTCTTGTTCCCGCCGTTTTGATAGAATACAATGCCGCGCTTGATGCCGACGGAACAGGCGAACTGGATAAATTCCTTTCCGGAGAAGTATCGCTTGAAAAAATGCTTGGAGCCGCCGCAGCGCTCAGTCCCGCCGTGCGGAATGCGGATTTCACGCTTAAGGCCGTTGAAAAAAGATACGGGCAGGCGGAATTTCTCGACCGCCTGATTTACGGATACACCGCAATTACAGGCTCTCTCGATATTTCCACCGGACCGAAAAACAACATGCGGATGCCGACTATGGAGTTTCCGCATCCCGGCATGTATGCGCTTCGAGGCGCTGCTGTGGCGCGGGACGTAGAAATCGCGCGGCTCAACTACGAAAAAACTCTCAGAGAACTTTTCGCGGAAATTGAACTGGCTTTCGCCGACGCGCTCTATTTCGCCGAGGCGGAAATAATCGCCCGTAAAAACCTTTCTTACGCCCGCGATGCAAACCGGGCCGCCGTAACAATGTACGAAACCGGAATGGCCGCTTACTCGGACATGGTGATGGCCTCGATCAGGGAAGACGAACTGAAGGCTAACGCTGAATCTTACGCAGTGAAGAAAAAAGCGGCGCTGGCGCGGCTGTCTGAACTCGCCGGACTGCCGCCTTCCGCGCGCCTAGCGGCGCTTTCGCCGTTCCCGACAGACGCCGTCCGAGTCGGCGAGGAGTTTCTAGCCGCGGCGCTCTCGCGCAACTCGGAACTTTTCATAATGAAAAAAGAACTCGAACGCATGGATGTGATGATCGCAATGATCGAGCGGAAATCGGCGGCCGACCTCACACTAGGCCTTTCATATTTCTCAGGAGTGAATATAAGGCCCCTAACTGCGGAAATGGCGGACGCTGACGCGGTTCAGGAAATCGCTATGCCGCCGGCGCCGCTATCCTCCGGCATGGGCATGAAATCCGGCGGCATGGAAACAGTCTCCGGCGATATGGGAATGAACGCGTCAGGGCCGGGCGGCGTCGACGGAATGGACGGCATGGAATCGTTCCCATCGCTGCCGTCGCTAAACGTTAATCGCGATTTCGCAGTGGAAAACGCCTACGTCGCGGAATTGAAGGAGAAACGCAAAGCGATGGCGGCGGGAATAGAAGACATGGAGAAGCGAATGGCCGCCGATGTGGCCGGAAGTTACGCCAATTACAGCGCAGCGCAAAACTCTGCGGCGGCCTATAAAGATTCCATACTGAAATCGACAGATAACGGATATGAGGCAGCTCTGGCGGAGTATTTCTCCGGCGCGCGCGACTTCATGACCCTTATGGGCGCGTTGGAGATGGCGTTGATGAAAAGGATGGAACTTGCGATGTTCGAGCGTGATATGAGAATGGAACTGGCGATGCTGGAAAAGATGGCGGGAGGCCGCACGGCGTCCGCGCTGGAAGGTGGTTCGAAATGAGAAAGACAAAGACGATAGTGATAATAGCGATTGCGGGCATCGTAATCGTAGCGGGCATTCTGACGGTCCGCGGCAGTCTGCCGTTTATCAGCGGTGGCGTTACGTCGGGCCATGCCGACCACGCAGATGAAAAAGGAAATAAAACTCTTTACACTTGCGGCATGCACCCCCAGATAATTCAAGACCATCCCGGCAACTGCCCGATATGCGGGATGAACCTTACGCCGATTAGGGATGGCGGTCCGGGCGGTTCCGACGGTATGACCTCAAGCGGCATAACCATTGACCCGGCTGTGGTTCAGAATATGGGAGTGCGCGCAGCGGTTGTAGTGCGGGCGCCGATATCCCGCGTCATCCGCGCCACGGGCAAGATTGAATACGACGAACAAAAGCTCTCCATCGTCTCCGGCAAAGTCGGCGGCTGGATAGAAAAAGTTTATCATCAGAAAGCCGGAGCGTTCGTGAAAAAAGGAGAGCCGTTGTACGAAATCTATTCCCCGGAACTGGTTTCCGCGCAGAGGGAATATCTACTCAGCCTGAACAGCGGTTCGGAGACAATACGCAACGCTGCTCGAAAGCGCCTCGAGTTCTGGGACGTTCCGGCGGGAGAAATATCAAGGCTAAAAAACTCCGGGTCCGTCAGCAGAACAATAACAATCGCGGCTCCGCGCTCCGGTTTCATTACGGAATTGCAAGCCGTCGATGGCCAATCCGTAATGATGGGCGCGACGCTTTTCAAAATAGCCGACATTTCCACGGTCTGGGTTAACGCCTCAATATACGAGGATGAAGCTCCTCTTGTAAAAGATGGCATGAACGCGGAAGTGTCGCTGGACTATCTGCCGGGGAAAACTTTTTCCGGCGTCGTGGATTATGTTTATCCGTTCCTAGACGAAACGACGAGGACTCTGACGGTCAGGGTTGTGTTCCCGAATCCGGAAAACGAACTGAAGCCGGGAATGTTCGCGACCGTGAAGATCGAATCCAAGGTTTCGGACGACGCGATAGTGGTTCCGTTGGAGGCTGTGATAGATTCCGGCGAGAGAAAGATCGCCTTCGTTGCGAAAGGAAAAGGAAAATTCGAGCCGCGCGAGATTGTGACAGGCGCGGAGGATGACAAGGGAAGAATCCATGTGATTTCCGGGCTTGAACCCGGAGAGACGGTTGTTGTTTCCGGACAATTCCTGTTTGACTCCGAGAGCCGTTTGCGGGAAGCAGTGGCTAAATTCGGAGTGGCAGCGGCAGGCGGCCATGATCACGGCGCGGCGCCCGAAGGAAAGAAAAAGCAGGCGGAACCGACCGTAGACGCCGGAAAGAACCTGAAAGGCTCCATAGGCGCGAAATATACGGCCCCCGCGAAATCCAGCGCGTCGGGCGACGGGAACGCATCAGTGTGGCCGGCCCTGTCCAAGGGGAAATACGTCTGCCCGATGGAAGAAGATGATTACTATTCAGACACCGCCGGCGATTGCCCGAAATGCGGAATGGACCTAGTGGAGACGGGGAAACTTCGCGATGAAATCCACAAGGGACACTCCCACTGATCCCGGCTGAAGGAGGCGGACGAGAATGATTTCGAATCTTATCGAATATTCGCTTAAAAACCGGATGCTTGTGCTTATCGGCATAGTCTTCATTTTCCTCGCTGGCATATACTCTGCAAGGAACATCGCCGTGGACGCGATTCCAGACCTCAGCGACGTGCAGGTCATCATACAGACGGAGTTTTCAGAGCAGTCGCCCGACATTATGGAGGAGCAGGTCACGTATCCATTGACGACGGCCATGATGGCCGTGCCGCACGCCAAGAACGTGCGCGGCTACTCCTTCTTCGGCGTGTCATTCGTGTATATCATCTTCGAGGACGGCACGGACCTTTACTGGGCGAGAAGCCGTGTGCTCGAACAACTCAGCGCCGTTTCATCCCGTCTGCCGGCCGGAGTAACGCCGAAGATCGGCCCCGACGCCACAGGCGTGGGTTGGGTTTATGAATACGCCCTTGTGGACCGCTCAGGAAAGCGCGATCTGTCGCAACTCCGCTCAATCCAAGACTGGTATCTGAAATACGAGCTTACCGCCGTGCCCGGCGTCTCAGAGGTGGCGAGCCTCGGCGGCTTCGTCAAGCAGTACCAAGTGGAACTTGACCCTGTAAAGATGGACGCATACGGAATAACCGTCATGGCGGTGATGGACGCGATAAAGAGAAGCAACAATGACACGGGCGGCGGACTTATAGAGATGGGAGAGAACGAGTTCATGGTCCGCGGTCTCGGATACATAAAATCCATCGAGGACATTGAAAACATACCGCTTGGCGTCGGCGGCGCGGCCGGAGCGCTCCCGCAAGCCGGCATGGGCTATATGTCTGGCGCTCCGGCGCAAAGCGGCGGAAGCGGAACGCCTGTTCTGGTCCGCAACGTGGCGCGGGTTAGCGTCGGCCCGGAAATCCGGCGCGGCGTCGCCGACCTTGACGGAGAGGGAGAAGTCGCCGGCGGCATCGTTCTTATCCGTCAGGGGGAAAACGCGCTCACTGTCATCAACGCTGTAAAACAAAAACTCGAAAGCCTCAAATCCGGACTTCCTGAAGGCGTCGAGATAAAAACCGTTTACGACCGCTCCGACCTTATAAAACGCGCCGTTTCAAATCTCAAGAAACAACTCGCGGAAGAAATAATAGTAGTAGCGATAGTCTGCGCAATATTCCTGTTTCATCTGCCGAGCGTAGGGGTGGCTGTCCTTACGCTGCCCGCCGCAGTCCTTGTCTCCATCATAATCATGAGCTTGTTTAAGATTAATGCCAACATTATGAGTTTGGGCGGCATCGCCATCGCCATCGGCGTCATGGTGGACGCCTCCGTGGTCATGGTAGAGAACGCCCACAAGAAAATGGAGAAGCACGGCGACTCGAAGACGCGCTTTGAAATAATACTCGAAGCGTCGAAGGAACTCGGCCCCGCTTTGTTCTATTCTCTTCTTGTCATCACCGTCTCATTTCTCCCAGTGTTCGCGTTGCAGGAGCAGAGCGGCCGCCTCTTCAAACCCCTTGCCTATACGAAAACATTTTCCATGGCCGCGTCGTCGGTTCTCGCAGTGACAGTCATCCCCGTGCTCATGTTCTACTTCATCCGAGGCAAAGTTCGCGGCGAGGACAATAACCCCGTCAGTCGCGCCAGCAAAGCCGCATACCTGCCCGCGATCAACTTAGTCCTTAAACACAGAAAGGCCACGCTCATAATCGCTCTCGCCGCTCTGGCGCTAACGATAATACCCATAAGCAAAGTCGGCTCCGAGTTCATGCCGCCTCTCAACGAGGGCGACCTGCTCTACATGCCCACAACCGACCCCGGCGTCTCCGTCGGCAAAGCGAAGGAACTTCTCCAGCAGACGGATAAAATCATCAAACAGTTTCCGGAAGTGGAAACCGTGTTCGGCAAAATCGGCCGCGCGGAAACCCCAACCGACCCGGCGCCGCTCATGATGCTCGAAACAACCATCACCCTCAAGGACAAAAAGGAATGGCGCAAAGGCATGACCATGGAAAAACTCGTGGACGAACTGGACCGCGCCGTCCAGTTCCCCGGCCTCACCAACGCATGGACCATGCCTATCCGCACCCGCATAGACATGCTTTCCACCGGCATCAAAACCCCCATAGGCGTGAAGATAATGGGCTCCGACCTTGAAACTCTTTCGGAACTTGCTGACAACATTTCGAACGAACTGCGCCTCCTTCCGGGCACTGCCAGCGCATATCCCGAAAAAACCATCGGCGACAATTACCTTGATCTGAAAATCAACCGGCTGGCCGCCGCGCGCCACGGCCTCACAGTAGGCGACGTTCAGGACGTCATCGCCAACACCATCGGCGGCATGAACGTCACATACACCGTCGAAGGGCTCGAGCGCTATCCCGTGAACGTGCGCTACAAACGCGAACTCAGGGACAATCTGCCCGCGCTCAAGCGGACGCTTGTGATAACGTCCTCAGGAGCGCGCGTTCCACTGAGCGAGCTAGCGGACATCTCCATAAAGAAAGGCCCGTCAGGCATAAAAAGCGAGAACGCCCGCCGCACCGCTTGGGTATACGTCGACATCCGGAACACAGACATGGGTTCATACATAAAAAAGGCGCAGGAAACCATAGGGAACAATATAGAGTTGCCGCCCGGCTACAGCATAGTCTGGAGCGGCCAGTTCGAGCACATGCAGAAAGCCGCCGCGCTTCTCAAGATAGTCATCCCCGTCACGCTGGTCGTCATCATGCTGCTTCTCTACTTCCACTTCGGAACATTCAGGGAGACGTTCATCGTCATGGCGGCGATTCCGTTCTCGCTCATTGGCGGGTTCTGGCTGCTGTACATATTAGGATACAACACCAGCGTGGCCGTCTGGGTCGGCTTCATCGCGCTGGCGGGTCTGGACGCCGAAACCGGCGTTGTGATGCTGGTCTACCTTAAACACGCCTTTGAGAACCGCGTCGCCGCCGGAACGATGAACACGCGCGAGGACGTGCGAGATGCGATAATCGAAGGCGCCGTAAATCGCGTGCGGCCTAAGCTCATGACCGTCTGCACCACATTCATCGGACTGCTCCCCATAATGTTCTCCAGCGGCACAGGTTCGGAAGTCATGAAGCGAATCGCCGCCCCTATGGTCGGCGGCCTCGTCACCGCCGTAATGCTCGAACTGCTTATTTATCCGGTTATATATTCGATAATCAAGGAAAGGGAACTATTGACCCGGATTCGTCGATAGAGCCGACGAACAGAGGCGATTTTCATAGCGGCGAACTGCTTCGTTGCCGCCGCATTTTTTGTTCATGAACCATAAGTTCTATTCACTGCAAAAATGCGCCTTGCGTTCCGCGTTTCATCCGCTCTGAACAATCGCTCCCGAATCCTTCATTAGAATTCGGGATTGTTTGCCCATTTGCCGGGTGTCGCCTATTACCCCGTTTTGGGTGAGCGATGTATAAAACCAATTAAGAATAGGCATCGGATAAAATCTACGCGCTCAGCAGGATTCGAACCTGCGACCTACGGATTAGAAGTCCGTTGCTCTATCCATCTGAGCTATGAGCGCTCTCAACACGGATTTGCCGATAGCTCCGGCGGATCCGAGGCAATTTCCATAACGGCGAACCGTTTTGCCGATTATCGGCGTCTCCGTCAGGTCCGCGACTGGCAAACCGAGCGTATTTATTTTTAACCCTCTCTTTGCGTATGTCAATCTATCGGGAGCATAAACAGGGCGGAGGAGGCGCGTTTGATATTTTTGGCCGCGCGCTGAGCGGGCATTGCTCCGCGCATGAGCGGGATTAGTGGTTGACGAGAGCTCCGGCGATGGTGGCGGTCATGCAGCCTGCGAGAAATCCGGCAAGAAGGGATTTGAGCCCGAGGCGGGCGACTTCTTTTTTTCGCTCCGGAGCAAGTCCGGCGACGCCGCCGATAAGGATGGCAAGGCTGCCGAAGTTGGCGAAACTGCACAGGGCGTACGTGGCGATAGTCACTGAGCGCGGGCTGAGGCTGCCGGCAGCGACCATTCCCTGCATCTGTTGATAAGATATGAATTCGTTGAATATAACTTTTACTCCTAGGAGTTGTCCGACTTGAAGGCAGTCGGCCCAAGGGACGCCCATGATGAAGGCGACTGGGGCGAAGGCGTATCCGGAGATTTTGCGGAAGGAAAGTTCGGCGCCGAAGGGAGCTCCCGCGTAGCCGAGCAGGGCGTCGAGCATGCCGATGAGGGCGACGAAGGCAAGGAGCATTGCGCCGATATTGATGGCGAGTTTGACGCCGTCAGCCGCGCCGCTTGCCGCCGCTTCTATCACGTTCGAGTCGTCAGACCTCACAGATTCCCAGTCCATTGAGCCGCAGGTGGAAGGCTCCCCGGTCTCGGGGATCATGATTTTAGAGATGAGAATGGCCGCCGGGGCGCTCATGATGGACGCCGCCAGAAGGTGTCCCGCGTTCGCGCCGAACACGCTCGCGTATATGGCCATCACCGTGCCTGCGATAGTCGCCATGAATCCGGTCATAACCGTGAACAATTCCGATGTCGTCATATCTTTGAGATATTTTTTCAGGCCTGTTAATGACTCGATGCCCATGAACGCGAACATGGCGGCGCTGAGGGATTCGGAGCCGGACGCGCGCATTGTTGCCCGCATCACGCGCGCCATCGCGAACACTAGAGCTGGTATCACGCGCAGGTAGAACAGTATTGACATCAGGGAGGCAACGAACACTAGGGTCGCCCCGATGTTAAGAATGACGAAGTCTTTAAGCCCGGTCAGGGTCTGCCCGAACAGGAATCCCGCGCCGATGCCCGCGAACTCGTACAGTTTGTTGAAAGCCAGATTTGCGAACTCGAAAAGTTTCAGTCCGGGGGCCGTGCGAAGTATGATAAGGGCGAAGAATATCTGAAGGGCGACGCCCCAAGCCACCAGCCGCCAAGATATGTGTTTGCGGTCTTTGGAGATGAGAATCGCAAACCCGATGATTGCCAGTAGTCCAGCAAAGCTTATCAGTCGAGAAACCATAAGCCGCCTCCAGCGCGGAGCGTCAGACCCCGCCGCCGTCCATCCGTTTAAGTATCTTCTTGCAAAGCTCGTCGTCCTGTCGCTCGTTGTTCTTGAGGACTTCTATGATGAAGTTTTCGGCGACCTGTCCAAGAACCGGCAATTTCACATTAATGCTTATTTCAAAATCGCGCACGAGCCGGTTCCGCTCGTCTCCGCTGTAGGTTGTCCTGCCGGAACATTCAACGGCATTTTTAAGAACTATCGGCTCGATGCGAAAATTGATTGTCTTGGTCGCTCTGATCCACTCTGCGTATGCTATCCACGTCAGCGCCTTGGGAGGGATAACGTGTTGCAGCGATTTAGGCAACTGCGCGTGCGCGCACCATTCGTCCACGTCTTTCCTCACTTTGCCGTCGTCCGTTCGCTTAATCTTTTTTACCGAAGTCACGTTCTGCAACTCGACTATGTCGTACCCCAACTCTCTTTCAATAAGGTAGTCCACGGATTTTTCCGCGTCGTGATCGTAAACTCTGATTTTTTTAAACTTCACCATTCTAGGGTCTCCGAAAGGCGGTTGGATTCTCATAACGCGTCGCCTGTCGTCCAATATCATATCCGCATCGCGCCGCGCTGAAAAGCAGAAGTTTGGCGCGGATTTCCCGAAAAAAAACATTTTTCGATTTCAGCCCGCAATGACGAAAAATGCGGACTAGAGGCGGCAGGCTCTTCTGTCGCGGCCAAATATCGCATAATGACGAAATATGACGAAAATTAGTTCCGCGCGCGCGGCGGGTTTCGTGGCGTTCCTATTTTTTGATTCTGATGATTCCGGCGTCGAGGGGAACAATATGAACAATGGTGAACAATGGGGTCAAGAACAATGGGGTCAGGCCGAGACAGGCTGTTGAAAAAGAAGGGGTTTGAATACGGCAAGGGAAGTCAGGGTTGCTGAATGTCATTGTGTTGCGTAATTCTGAAGTGTTTTTGCCCCAAAACGCTTCGTAAAACGCCGAAACGAGGCTGGTCGCGGCTTTTT
>JAKQBV010000472.1 GCA_029573925.1 bacterium | reverse complement strand
ATTCGTATAGGACATCGGTCAGGGGCTGCATGACGGCGGAACTGGTCTCGACGCGCACGCCGATATCGACGGGGTTGTTCTCGCGGGGAAGGCCGAGCCGGACGACCTCGGAAGCGAGCCATTCGGCCCCTTCTCTTCCGGGAGCGACGATAACGTATTTCGACCTGATGAGCGAGCCGTCCGCCGTCTCGACGCCTGTCGCCCGGCCGTCTTCCACCAATATCCGCGCCACCATCGTGTCCGGCTTGAAGTCGATGGAGTCGAGGAGTTCTCCGCGAATGGCCGAGAGGACGTCGAAGCAGACTTCGGTGCCGATGTGGCGGATGCGTGAGACGGCGAGTGAAAGCCCGGCGAGCGCGGATTTTCTGCGAATCTCGGACACCGCGTCCGTCTCGTCGCCATAGATTGTGGATGACGCGCCGAAGCGCAGGTATGTGCCGTCCACCTCTTCGATAAGCTCGATAAGGGCGGGTTCGGGGATGTAGTTGAGGAGTTGGCCGCCGACGTGGGTGGAGAGGTTGAGTTTGCCGTCGCTGTAAGCGCCTGCGCCGCCCCAACCGCAGAGAATTTGGGAAGGGTCGCGGTGGTCGCGTTTAGGCAGGTCGCGCCCTTTTTCGATGAGAAGGATTTTCAGGCCGTTGTGTTCGGCGAGTTCGAGGGCGGCGAAAAGTCCCGCCGGCCCCGCGCCCACGATTATCACATCGTATGTTCCGCCTGCCGGCATTGCCTTGAAATTCCTTTCAACCGGAAACGAGACGGCTTTTCGAGCCGCCGCGCTCCGTCCATATTGTTTCAGAATCGGGGAGGCGGGATTTGAACCCGCGCTCTCACGCCCCCCAGACGTGCGCGTTAACCGGGCTACGCCACTCCCCGTATTTCATTGCAGTTTCAATATTCATCCCCGGCTGGGATGCGCTCCGCGCCGGGTCACTCATTCAAACTATCAATCGCCCGTTCGAGCCTGTCAAGCCTGTCTCTGATGCCGCGAAGGTCTTCCGGTGTCGCAAGGCCCAGCCTTTCGAGCAGTCCGGCGACCATCCCTGCGGCGTCCACTTCGGCGGCGAGAGCCTGAATTCCGTTTTCCTCGGTTTCCTCTTCAGGCTCCGCGCCCGGCGCGGCGTCGTCCGGCTCTTTCTTCAGGAACGGCAGGGTTTCCACCAGATCGTCGATGAATTCCCGTATGTCCTCGCTACGCTCTTCGCCCCGCTCGGCAAGCTCTTCTGCGATCTCTTCGAGCTTGTCGCGGACAAAGTCAAAAAGGCCTAGCCCCATGAACAAGACTCTTTTCGCTTCAGCCGCCATCCTCGCGGAAGCTCCTCTCAGCCGTCCAACGGTTGAATAGTATAAGACAAAGCCGCGCCCAAAGCAATAGGCTCCCGCGCCGCGGTCGCGGTCTCTCTTGTCCCGCTTCCCGCGCCGGCGCCGAACCGGGAAACCTCAACCGCCCGCCCTTTGCCGTTGCGCGTCCTTGTTCGATAGTCCGCGCGGGATTAGAATAACGCGATGACACGCGACGGACTGAAGATTCTCATGGCTCAGGCGGGGCCGGACTCCAACCGGTATCCCTTCAGGTCTCATCCGCTCGGACTGATGTCGCTGGCGGCGCACGTTGAGCGCGAGATTCCGGGCGCGAGCGTGGACGTGCTCGACATGAAAGTGTCAGACGCGAGGCCGGAGGACATCGGGCGGATAGCGGCGGAGCGCGGCGCGGACATAGTGGGCCTGAGCGCGCTGACGGTGCACTGGGAGGAAATGGCGGAGGCGGCGCGGGCGGCGCGGGCGGCGGTTCCGGGCGCGCTCATCGTCGCAGGCGGCCCGCACGCCACCTGTTTCTCAGGCCGAGTCCTCGACTCCGGCCTGTTCGACGCCGCCGTTCTCGGCGAAGGCGAAAAACCTTTCCTCAACATCGTCAAAGCGAGGACGCGCGGAGAGCGGCCCGAAGGCATTCCGGCGGTGGCCACTCCGCAACGGCCTGTCCCGGACGTCCCGCGCGACGTCGTCGACGACCCCGACACCTTGCCGTTCCCGGCTTGGCACAAAATCAACCTCGACGCGTACAAGCGGCGGTGCAGTTTCAGCATTATGGGCCGCAGGAACCACATGAGCCTGTTCACCTCCCGCGCCTGCCCTTTCGAATGCGCTTACTGCCACAATATATTCGGACATAAGTTCAGGCCCCGCAGCGCGCATAACGTGCTCGCCGAAATCCGCGCCGCTCACAGCCTTCACGGCTTTTCAGACTTCGACATTCTGGACGACGTGTTCAACCTCAGAAGAAGCCGCGTGATCGACATCTGCCGGGGACTGATTGACGACGGCCCGAAAATCACTATGGCGTTCCCTAACGGGCTTCGGGGCGACCTTCTGGACGACGAGCTTCTGGAAATCATGCGCAAGGCGGGAACGACTTTCATCAGTTTCGCGGTAGAGACAGCCTCTCCCCGGCTTCAAAAAAAAATTCACAAGAATCTGAATCTGGACAAGCTCGCCGCCGCCATCAGGAAAGCCGACAGCCTCGGCATCTTCTCGAACGCGTACTGCATGGTGGGGTTCCCGACGGAGACGGAGTCAGAGCTGAGGTCCACAATCAGGTTCGCGGTGAAATCGCCGGTGAACATCGCTCACTTTCTCACCGTCACGCCGTTTGAAGGGACGCGGCTGTATGAGATGCTCGACGAAGACGCGCGCGCCCGCGCCGCCCGCGCCCCCGCAGACATGCGATACGAAGACCGCGCGTTCAACCTCAGCGATATCCCGGACTCGAAGTTCAGGCGCATCGTCCACCTCGGCCTGATGCGTTTCTACCTGAATCCGTTCCGCGCGGCAAAAATCATACTGCGACACCCTCAACCAAAAAACCTGCTCGCCTTCGCCCGCATGGCTTTCAACCGCATATTCATCAACGGATAAAAATGCGGAGGAAATTGTTTTTTGCGGGGAAACCATTTTTTTGCAAAAAATAGGTTTCCCCGCGCCCCCATGTTATGTGCCGGAGCCGCCGTTTGTGCGGATTGAGCGTTCTGCGAAAAGGCTGATTGTATCAGAGGAAAACAGTTCTTTTTTCAGCGGAAATGAAAAACGTGAAATTCAAAGCTAAGAGGGGTACGAGGGAACATAACGAGG
>JAKQBV010000465.1 GCA_029573925.1 bacterium | reverse complement strand
GACCCCTACCAGCCTTTCATCGAAAACTAATTCTTTCGCAAAAAGGCGCTTTGTTTTTCCTGCGTCCGCGCGGTTTTCATTGCTGCAACGCAACGCCGAAAAGCTAGGGATATCGGCGTCAGCGCGCCGCGCTGACAATGTTCTACAATTGAGAGATTGATTTCTATCGCGACATTTCGCCTACGGTAAAAGGCAAACGCGTTTCAAGCGCCATCGTTGCGCTTCTGCAATCATATAATAATGTTAAAAAGCTTGGGAAAAGGTTTCGGAGGACAACCCTTTTTCGAGATTTTTTCCCCGACAGCCGCAATCGGCCTCTTATTTCGGCTTTTCTTCTTCCGTTTATATTGAGGGAGCGTTCAGCCGCGCGCGGAGGCGATTTTTTCGAGCGCGGTTTTTTCGTCGGGCAGAATCATCAGTATCTGGCGCAGAGAAAACTGGTCGAAAACTCTGGCAAGTTCGCCTTCGAGGCCGACCACCCATATTTGCTTTCCGGCTTTTTTGAACGACTGGCTGCTCTCCACGAGCAGCCCGATTCCGCTGCTGCTTATGAAGTCCATATCTTTGAAGTTGAGCACAAGATTCTTCACCGGCATATCCAGTTGCGGTTTCACGGCGCGGCGGAAATCTTCCATGTTCGACATGAAGACGCCGCCGACGAGGTCGACCGCCACAGCGCCGTTTTCGGGATCCACAACGCGCGTCCTGTATTCAAACTCGTTTACTCTCATAACGTGTCTCCGCCGCCGAACGGTTGGATGAAACCGTGCTTCAATTGTGATTATACCCCAAAAGAAAGAGCGCTCCCGTCGGACGGAAAAAAAACACGCCGACGCGCGCTCGAAAAAAAGCGCAACTTTTTCTCTCTTAAAGTGAAACTATTTTATACAGCGCGAGCGGGAGATATGCCCGCTTCGCAGCGCGGAATCGCAGAGGATCAGAGCATGACAAAGCCATTCGAGGGAAATCGCGTCGGCGTGTTGATGGGCGGGGCTTCGGGAGAGCGCGAGGTGTCTCTCCGCTCTGGGAAAGGGGTTCTCGACTCCCTGACTAGGCAGGGTTATAACGCCGTGGGGATAGATGTCGGAGCGGATGTCGCCGAAAGGCTGCGGGCCGAGAAGGTGGAAGTCGCTTATATCGCACTGCACGGAAAAGGCGGCGAGGACGGCTCGATTCAAGGGCTGCTTGAAACAATGAGAATTCCGTACACCGGCTCCGGCGTGGCCGCGAGCGCGGTGGCTATGGACAAAGAGCTGACCAAGCTCGTCTTCAGGCACAGGGGCGTTCCAGTCCTCGAAGACTCATATCCGGACAGGTCGAAAAAACTAGACCTATCCTGCGCGGAGGCGATTGCGTCGACCGGGCTGCCCGCGATCGTCAAACCGCTTTCCGAAGGCTCAAGCCTCGGAGTGGAAATCGCGCGAGACGAGCGCGCTCTTAGGGACGCTGTCAGGAGGCTCGTCGAAAAGTTCGGACGCGCGATGGTTGAACGGTTCGTATCAGGCCGCGAGATAACAGTCGGCGTCCTCGGATGCGGCGAATCTCTGCGCGCTCTCCCTATTCTCGAACTTGTCCCGAAAAACGAATTCTACGATTTCGAAGCGAAATACACAAAGGGAATGACCGAACTGATTTGCCCCGCAAGGCTGGACGCCGCGACAACGGAGCGGGCGATGAAGTTGGCTGTGGCGGCGCATCGCGCGCTCGGCTGCCACGGCGTTTCCCGCGTCGATTTTATTGTGGCTCCCGACGGCGACATGTTCGCTCTCGAACTCAATTCCATCCCCGGCATGACCCCCACCAGCGACCTGCCGGAGGAAATCGCCGCCGAAGGCGGCTCCTACGACTCCCTCGTCCTTGAAATCCTCTCCTCCGCCTCTCTGGACAGGTGACAGCGGCGCTGGCGTGAAAATTTTTGAAATAGATTTCAAGGGAAATCTTTTTCAACAGTTTTCCCTTAACCGCAAAAGAGCCTCCGGCGGCCAAAGTGAAACTTTTGAAAAAGTTTCTCTTTGGATTCTCTTCAAAACTTTTCAATGGTCGTCGGGAGCGCCGCGCTACCGCTCGCCCCTCCCGACGCCCCATGTAAAATCATTTATGAACATGATTCCACTGAAAATCCTTCCCTCAACATCTTTTCCCATGTCACGCGCCGATGGCGCAGGCGAAGCCGCGACATCGGCGCTAGCATGAAATGTTTTGAAAGGGATTTTAAGGGAAAACTTTTTCAAAAGTTTTCTCTTAACATGAATTTAAAATGCACTGGCATGAAATCATTTCACAAGCGCGCGTTCGGCGGCTTTCATCAGGTCGATTATTTCCGACTGGCTGAGTTCGCGTTGAGCGGGAGCGGATGGGGCGGAGGCGGGAGCGGGCTGGATTTCAACTGTTTCGCGCTCGGTTGAAACTGCCTCGGTCTGAGGCTCGGAGGATTCGGAGACGGCAGGCTGAGAGGCCGGGGCGGAAACTTTCGCTGCGGCGGGACGTGGCTTGGGAGCCGGAGCTTTTTCAATCGAGTCCAGCGCGGGCACGACGACAACCGGCGCATCAGCCTGAGGCTCGGCGGCGCTTTCAACGATGGCGGCCGGCAATGGCGTCTCCACAGACCCTCCGGGTTCGGGAACGTTGTTGTTTGTGAACCTTATCATGAAAAACGCGATAAGAAATCCGCTGGCAAGCATGCCGACGGATGTCATGGGTTTCCAATTTGCTTTCGCCTTGCT
>JAKQBV010000464.1 GCA_029573925.1 bacterium | reverse complement strand
GCAGGCCGACGAGTCCGCCGCCCAGCGCGAAGAGGCCATCAACCGCGTCGTCTCCCTCCTGCGCGGCATATTCAAAGAGCACGACCTCAAAGTCCACATCACCGGCCGCACCAAAAGACTCTACAGCACATACCTGAAAATGCTCCGGCAAAACAAGGACTTCGACCAACTGTTCGATCTGGCCGCCGTCCGCATCATCGCCAACACCGTCGAAGACTGCTACCGAGTTCTCGCCCTGTTGCACATGTTGTGGACGCCCATCCCCGACGAGTTCGACAACTACATCGCAGAGCCGAAGCCGAACGGCTACAAGAGCATCCACACCGTGGTGATAGCCCCGAACAACCAGCCGGTAGAAGTGCAGATCCGCACGTGGGAGATGCACATGCTGGCCGAGTACGGCGTCGCCGCCCACTTCCAGTACAAGGAAAAAGCTCAGGGAAAAAGAGAGGCGGATGAGGACACTGTCGGATGGGTGCGAAAAATGGCAGCCGCGTCGGAGACCGCGCAGGCCGCCCACAGCCGCTCCGAAGACATCTCCGTCGACGCCGGAACCACCGTCTACACCGTCACCCCGCTGGGCAAAGTGATCTCGCTACCCGCCGGAGCCACCCCCGTCGACTTCGCGTACGACATCCACACGCAGGTCGGACACACCTGCCGAGGCGCAAAAATCAACGGGCGAATCTCCACCCTAGACCAGAAGCTCCGCAACGGCGACGTCGTCGAAATCCTCACATCCAAAATAGGCTCCCCCAGCCGCGACTGGCTCCGCTTCGCCGTCAGCCCTCAGGCCAGAAACAAAATCCGCGCTTGGTTCAAGAAACAGGACCGCGATGAAAATATAGTTCAGGGAAGAATGATGCTCCATCGGGAGCTTCAGCGCGCGGGCCTCAAACGTGAAGACCTGCTGGAAAAAATCGACATCGACGACCTCCTCGAATCATTCAGCTTCAAGTCGGAAGACGACTTCCATGCCGCGCTCGGCTGTGGAGACATCTCTCTCGGCGCTGTGATGGAAAGATACAGACGGGCTTACCGCGAACTGCTGGCGGTCGAGGAACCCGCCTCCCGCGGAGCGACTAGAGCAAAATCCACCATCCGCAAAAGCAGAAAACAAGACGTCATCGTCGAGGGCCTCCCGGATGTCATGGTATCCTTCCCCAAATGCTGTTTCCCCGCCCCCGGAGACCCCATAGTTGGTTTCGTCACTCGCGGACGCGGCCTCGCCATTCATCGCTCCCATTGCCCGAACGTCCGCTCCTTCGTCGAGTCCGGCGACCGAATAGTCCCTGTCAAATGGGGCGACACCTCAGGCAACCTCTACATCGCTGAAATCGAGATAAACTCCATCGACAGAGTCGGCGTGCTTCAGGAAATACTCGCCGTCGTCAGCGAGGCCAAACTCAACGTCGTCGAGATGACTTCCAAGATCATGAAAGACACCACCGCGCTCACCACCATCCGCCTAGAAGTCGGCGACATCGAAGACGTCTCCCGCATCCTTCCCCGCATTTCCTCCATAATCGACGTCATCTCCGCTCGCAGAAAACTTTAGCCTCAACTCGAATCTGTCATTAGGATTAGGGAGCGATTGTTCAAGCGGATGAAACGCAAAACGAAAGGCGAGTTTTTGCGTTAGTGGCGGGGCTTCCCCGCGCGAAATACAAACACTATCAGGCACGGAAACCGCGCGTCTACCGAACAATATAGATGTGTGACACTCACAAATTCAATCTTGAGTATCTTCGAAAATCAGATAGTCCTGCAATTATACGAAGCATTATTTGATTTCATCTGAATCAGATGAAAAAACATAAACATATTGCGTTCGGCAAAGCCAGTCCTAGTACTTGCTTCTGATTCTCATTCTCGCCAAAGGTCTACACGCAACGGCGATACGGATTAACTGACATCGGCTATGCCACAAAACGATTAGCCCCTTTTCTCAGAAACTGCAAACACGTGATTACTGATGTTCTTTTATGACCTGTCCCTTGGATGTGAAGGATATGCCCTGTTGGGTCTGCGCTCCTATCATTATCGATTCCACTATAGGCGCATTCATTGCCTTGGCAGATTCCCACTTTACAATGAAATTGGCCCCCGATCCACCCGAAGTATCGCTGTATTTCACAACATAGCGGGTTGATTCTAGGGCTTTCAAGCTGACCGGTTTGCCGACGTATTTCCTTATAAGTTTCCCTTTCGTGTCGTAGTAGTCAACGGACAAGATCCTCATGGAATGCTTCATATCCGTGTTCCTTATGCTGAGCGTAACCGCTAGCAGCATCTGATGTTCTTGGTCTCCGCTGTAGATGTGAGAATATGCGGGAACGTATACCGTCTGCCCTTTGTGAAGAACCGGTTCAGAACACAGGGCTTTTTCATGTGCGATGGAAAAAAGGAAACAGGCAGTGATGAAAAAAATGGAAACCTTTCTTTTGCGGTCCATTGTGCGACCTCCTCAAATATTATCTGACATTCCCCATATCGAACTCGGCGCTGGCATCATTTCGACTTGAAACCGCTAAAATCGGGAAGTTTTATCAGTAGGACTGCATGAGCGCCAGCATTTAATTAGTTTCACAAAACGACATTCCCCATATCGCGTCTGATTTGGCTCTGCAAAATCCGAAAAACTCGATTTTCGCGAGCCAATGCGGACCGGACTTCGCGAAAGCCAATTTTCTATTATATATTTTACTCTAAACTCAGCTTCAAAGCTAAAACATGATAAAAAACATGTCCGCAATGCGCAGTTTATCCACCTAAGCTTCTTTGATTTGCTGATTTATTCAGGATAGCACGGATAATGGGATCAGGCCGAGATCGGCTGATGAAAAAGTCACGAACTTCTCAAACTTCTTCCTGATTGCCACTAAAACTCAGATAGTGAAATTGCGTAATTTTGGACTGCGGCGATTAATCGCCGCTTTAGATAAGGCGATTCATCGCCTTTATTAAAAAGCGACTGAAGTCGCTTATATGAAAGCGACAATGAATTG
>JAKQBV010000449.1 GCA_029573925.1 bacterium | reverse complement strand
GGGTCTTGCCGTCCTGAAAATCGATGACGCGGGCCTGATAGAACTGAGAGCCGCCTGAAGAGCGCGCCGCCGCAAGGTCGCTCGATGCGACTTTCAGGTCGGCCACCCGCACATCGTTGAAAGACAACATCCCTGTCATATCGACTCCGAAAAGCGCGCGCGACCATCCCCGCGCGTCGTCCGCATACTATATCTACGGCAGAAACCGCGCCGAACTTCACACAATGAGGAAAGAAACTGTTTGTTAAGGGAAAACTTTTGAAAAAGTTTTCCCTTAAAATCCCTTTCAAAACATTTCAATGCGCGCGGCGAAGCGGGCGCGTTCGCGCCTTCGCTCCGCCGCGCTCATGTGAAAAGATATTGGGGAAGGGTTTTTATGATAATACTCTTCTTAAACATTTACACAGGAGCGTCTGAACAGGACGCGGCAACGTCCCGGTCAGACGCGCAAGGAAAAGTTTGAAGGATTTTCAAGGAAACTTTTCAAAGTTTTCTTGAACCGTCATAGGCGTCTCATTGCCATTTTTTCAGAAATGATTTTACAGGGGGCGTCGGGAGAGGAAGCGCGACAGCGATTCGCTCCCGACGACCATTGAAACGTTTTGAAGAGATTCAAAGAGAAACTTTTTCAAAAGTTTCTCTTTGGTTTTTCTTTTGAATTTTTCTTTGTTCCGAGCGGCGCTTTTAGAGGGCGCAGGGGACGTCGATGAAGCGGACGTCGAGGGCTGGATATTGTTTTTTTATCAGGTCGCCGAGGGCGGAGACGCCGAGTTTTTCGGTGTTGTAGTGGCCGAAGGCGGCGTAGTTGATTTTGATTTCCTTAGAGATGGCGGGGATTTCTTCTTTGGCTTCGCCTGTGACATAGAGGTCGACGCCGGAGTCGATGATTTCGGCAACGTTGGACATTCTGGGAGCGCCGCCGCCGCTGACGGTTCCGATTCTTCTGACGCGTTTGGGGCCGTTGCGAAAGAGTACGGGGTCTGAGCCGAAGACGCGTGAGAGGGTGGCGATGACGGAGTCTAGGGGGAGGGGGGAGGGGAGTTCGCCGACGAAGCCCCATTCTTCATGGAAGGGGGCGACGATGCGGGCGCCGGCTTTTTCGATGATCTGCGCGTTGTTTCCGAAAACAGGGTGGGCGTCGAGCATGTAGTGGAACGCGAGCAGGGTCATGTCGCCGTCGATAAGCTCGCGGAGCCTGTTTTTGAGCAGCGGGGAAATATGGTGGTCAAGCCCGTCGAGTCCGATGCCGTGATGGATTATGACTAGGTCCGCGCCGAACTTGCGGCAGAGTTTGAGGAAGTCGAGGCTGGCGCTGACGCCGAGGGCGACTTTTTTCACCTCGTCGCGGCCCCTTATCTGGACGCCGTTGACGTAGTTGTCTTTGCGTTTCGATTTGGCGCGGAATTCCCGCCCGAAGCAGTCGTCGATGAATGTTATCAGTTCGTCTCTTTTTACCATGTCGAGTCGTCCTCCCGGAACAAACGGTTGTCGCGCGGTTGCGTCGCCGGAATTATAGCACAAGAGAGTAGGCGAGAGGGTTTTATCGCGGGGCGTGTAAGGGCTGGGCGCGAAAAGGGCATTAAATAATGGATGAATGGAAGGGCTTTTCGGGGAGCAGAAGGCGCGGACGCGGCAATTTTGAAAAAAATCTTTAAAAAGGAACCGTATTGCGGGTAGAATTCAAAATCGCGCGGCATGGCGGCGGAGCCGATGACGGCGCGGATGAAAAAAGGCCGGAAAAATACAATCGGGGACGGAGGCATCATGAGAAAGAGACGCTGGATTTCGAGTATGTTGGTCTGCGCGATCTTCGCGCTGGCGGCGTTCGCGGCGCGCCCTGCCGAGGCGGCGGAGCCGACTGCGGCTCAGTTGTGGAAGGGCGTGGTGGAGAAGTGGGACAATGATGTCAACTCGTACTCGTGCGACCTGTTCTCTTACGCGCAGAGGACGAAGACGTTCATCAAGAATTTTCCAGAGTACGCCAAAGAGGACGACAAGCCGGACTGGGACTACAACGTGTTTCAGATACGTTTCAGGAAGCCGGGCAAGACGCTGTTGAAATACCGCGTTTCGCTGAACGAGGACTTTGAGAGCGGCTC
>JAKQBV010000446.1 GCA_029573925.1 bacterium | reverse complement strand
TCCGCGGCCTCTGCCCGGTTCCATGTTTCGCAAAGACCTGTGAAAACAATCGCAAACGCAATCGTTGCGGCAATGGTTTTATAGCGAATTGAGATATGGATGCTCATGATGGTGTGTTCCCGTCTGTCGTTATTTTTGCGATTGCGGCAGTCGTCTCTTTTCTCAAATCATTTGCGGCGGCGTGAGCCAATCTGGCAGGGTAGGGCAGCCGGGTACTCCGCGCGCACTCGAGCGTTATCCTAATTGCTGTTTCGATGTCGATTCTATGTCCAACCGAAACGAATACCGGTTTTACGCCTCTTTTAGTGCGAATCGCCGCGCCTACCGGCTTTCCTTTATAAATAATGTCGGACACATCTCCGCGCTCATTCCCCAGATTAGAATATTCGCCCGCAAGCGGCGATTTCGCCACCCCGAAAGCAGGCAAATCCAAAGCAAGCCCGATGTGGCATGCAAGCCCGAATTCCCTCGGATGCGCTTTGCCATGCCCATCTATCATAACGGCGTCAGGCAACGATTCAAGCTTCTCAAACGCCATAAGAACCGCTGGCGCTTCCCTGAATGACAACAATCCCGGCACGTATGGAAAATCGGTGTCAAACGCCGCCATCGCCGTCTCTATAATCTCCATCTCAGGATACGACACGACCACTACCGCAGCGCACATGCGCTTGGAAAATCTCTCGCATGACACATCCGCCGCCGCGAGCGTTTTCGGCAATCTCCATGCAGGTTTTTCTTCAGTCGCTTTGCAGACCAGATCTTTTTGAATCGCCACCGCTTCCGCAGGCGACACATCCCATCTGTGAAGAATCCTGACTTTCATAACGGTATTATAGTCCGCGAAGAAAATGAATTGAAATCCAATCCTAATGATGGATTCGGGATAAGATGACATAATATACAAATTATTAGATAGCTCTACCCACTTAAATGTGTGCCATGCGCATGTTGCTGTTTTATCAAATGACTAATGGGAAGTTTCAGTTAATTTTACGTATAAGAAAAAGGGGGGAACCCTGCATCAGGCTCCCCCCCGCAATACAGCATTCCATTTCAGAAGCGTCGGGCGATTCGCAAGCCTTTCGCTTATTATCGTCTCTATCGTTAACGGCTATCCCCGCAAGGATTGTCCGCCCAATTAGTTCAAAGCGCTTCGCTCGCGTCAACTTCGGGATGAACACCATAGCCCCTTCAAATGCTCCATTTCAGAGCCTCCGTCGCAGTATTCCCCCCACGATGCGGAGGATGACATGTGGGACATGTCCCGTCCCGTTTCCGGCCTACCGCCCGAGCTTCCCGATGACTCTTTCATTGGTATCCCCTCCGATCCATCCTGTTTTCTTTGTCTTACTTATGTAACAACAGACGGCTCGTTTGGTTTCAGATTTCGGAGAAAACTTTCTTGCAAAAAAAGCCGAGGTTGAATCCCCGGCTCTTTGATTCATTTCGGATTGACGGGTTACTTGGATTTCTTAGCGATAATTCTTTCAGGGCCTTCGCCTTCACCATCGAAATAACCGTCGTCCGGTATCATATTCGCAAAATTATTATAAGTCCCGATCTGGTTGATAGGCGTCAGGATATCGCCATCGAGCGTGCAGACCATCCATATCGGGCCGACTCCGGAAGCGGGAACGTTGAAAGATGTCAACAAGGAATCGCCGGAATAGACATCCACTCTCGCGCCGGATGCAAGCAGACTCGTGCTGTAGTCTCCGCTGTCTGAATAGTTATTAATGTAATACACGTATGTGCCTTCAGTGTATTGCTGAACGATTGTGATTGTTTCGGGGCCGTATGAATCCGTGTCGTCCCTGTCAAGAATCGTCATCGGTTCGTATTCGCCGCTTCCTTCATCGCCATGATACACATGGTAGTAAGACTCGCCGCCGTTCAGCGGAATGTGCATGTGGGAATCCAAATCGCTAGGATAACTTCCCCAAGTCAGCACGAACCTGTAATCGCCCTCTCCTGAGAACATCGGGGTTACGCTTTGGTTGAAATCTGATAGCGTTTCGCCGCCGACCACTGCAACTCCTATCCTTGAAGTTATTATGCCCTCGCCTCCGAATACGGCTGTGTAGTTGCCCGCCGGAACATCTTCAACGCAATACGCGCCGTATTCATCAGTGACAGTGGAAGAAACAGAACTTCCTGTGACATAGTTGTGGCCGCTGATAAAAGACACATTCACATCCGGCATTTCTGAATTGTCCACCGCGTTTACAACGGTTCCGCACACGCTTCCATTCCCGACATAAGAGTTGGGAACAATAAAAATCGTGCCGGCTGACACATCATACTGGCTGTTGGATATTATCCTAGCTTCAGCAGTTATATAGCCGTTTTTGCTGATTGTGTAAAAATGTTCGCCCGCGCTCGTTTGCGCCGCAAAGAATCCTTCATAGTCGGTCGATACTGATTGGCCGTCAATAGAAACCAGCGCGTCGGCGATGGGTTCGCTTGTCACCGCGTCGATGATTCTGCCGCTCACGAATCCGGGCCCGCCTTCATGCGTGTTCAATCCGGCTTCCGCAACTATTCCAGCCAGAAATTGCTGGAACTGTCCGCTCCAACTCGGCGGGTTATACGGGTCTCCTCCAACAAACTCTTCCATCATCATAAAATACATAAACATCATTTGTTCTTCAGGAGGAATTTCAGCAAGCATTTCGTCGATAGTCGATGCGATAGCGGACTTTACTTCGGCAGTTACAACGCTCGTGTCTGACAGCGCGACGCCTCTGCTCTTAGCGAAATAGAGCAGGGCGAGGGTGTTAATATGCGAGATGGGGTTCAATGTCACTTCACTTATGACTCCGTCTCGGATTGTGTTTACCAGCCCGCCTATATGAATGGTTATCGCAGGGCCTTCGACGTCGCCTTCAGCGGCAGCGCGCCTTGCGATGCTATCGCTTTCAGTCACATGCGCAGCCACCACGTAGTTGGAGCCGACCGGTATGTTCGCGATGAAAAACGTTCCCGTGAACTTTTGCGTCTCTTCATTGTACGTCAACGTGGATGTCGTGCTCGCGACCGTAGTCGGAGCGCCTGTGGCGCCGTGGCTGGTCACGTTGATGACCGCGTTGTACGAGTATGATTCTCCCGATGTGTTCGCGTCTCTGGGCAACTCGATTCTGAGTTTC
>JAKQBV010000438.1 GCA_029573925.1 bacterium | reverse complement strand
CATGCGAGCGATCGGCAGACCCGACGCTCTCGCCGACAGCCGCTTCAACAACTTCGTCGCCCGCATCAGGAACGCCGCCGCCGGCATAGCAATGATCGCCCCGTGGGTGGCCGCGCGCAACGTCTCCGAGGTCGTCACCACGCTCGAACAATGCGCGATCCCGTGCGCTCCCGTTCTCAACTTCCATCAGGTCAACTCCGACCCGCAGCTAGACGCCCGCGGAATGCATGCCGCCGTGACCGACACGGCCCTAGGCGAGATAGCCGTGCCCGGCGACCCTGTGAAGCTAAGCGGCTGCCCGCCGGACATTCATTCCGCCTGCCCTCGCCTCGGCGAACACACAGACGAGATTCTCAGCGACTGGCTCGGTTTGGGCGACAACGAGATCGCCGACCTGAGAAAAGCCCGCGCCATTATGTAAAAACCTCCGCGCCGCTCTCCGCGCGCGCGTTGAATATGGCGTTACCGTTGTGCTACAATTCCATTCTTGCGGGGAGGCGGGCGAAACTCCGGCCCTTCTCTTCCCGGTCCCGGAGCCGCAGTGAGCGAAAACTCGATTCTGATAGTCGATTGCCTCGAAGGCGCGCTCGCCGATTTCTACTATGAGCGGATGGCGGCGTTCGCCCCCGAAGGCTGGATCGCTCCGAGGCTCCGCGCGATGTCCGGCGAGTTCCCGGCGGATGTTCCCCGGTGGTTGCGGGAGCAAGGCGCGCGCGCCGCGATTATCGGCGGCTCGCTCCATTCGCCTCTGGACTCCGACCTGTGGATTCGCGGGCTTGAGGAGTTCGCGCGCGGGTTCGCCGACGCCGGACTGCCGGCGCTGGCGATTTGCTTCGGACATGAGGTTCTTGCGTCCGCGCTCGGCGGCGCTCTCGCAAGGCGCGACGAGCACACTGTCGCCTCGCGCGAAGTCCGCATCTCGGCCCCCGACGACCCGTTGTTCTACGGCCTCGGCCCGACTACGCGGCAGCTTGTCGCTCACGAGGTGATGGTCTCCGCTCCGCCGCCGGGTTTCGACGTAATCGCCTCGACCGGCGACTGCCCGGTTCAGGCGATGAAGATGCGGGGAGCTTCGGTGTACGGAGTTCAGTTCCATCCCGAAGTCGGGCCGGGAGTTGACAAGTTCGACCCGGACTGGGCGATAGTGTCCGACGCCGACTTCGCCGCCGCCGAAGGCGCGGCTGTAATGAAAAATTTCGCCGCCATTGTCGCGGGCGGCTGACGCCTGACCCGCGCGCCGCGCGGGCGGAGAGGATCGACATCATGCAGACAGTTAGAGTTTACGCTCCCGCCTCGATAGGCAACATCGGCCCCGGATTCGACGTTCTCGGCTTGGCCGTTACCAACCTCGGCGACGTGGTGGAAGCGCGCCGGCGCCGCGCCCCCGGCGTCTCCATCATCGACATCAAAGGCGACGACGGCAGGCTCCCGGTGGACCCGTCAAAAAACACCTCGTCCATCGCCGCCGCAAAAGTCCTCGAACGTCTCGGCGCAAAGGGCGGCATGAACATCGTCGTCGAAAAAGGCGTGCCCTTCCCCTCCGGCCTCGGCAGCAGCGCGGCCGGCGCGGTCGCGGGCGGCGTCGCGGCTAATTTGCTGTTCGGCGATAAACTTCCGAAAGACGAGCTGCTGCTGGCCTGCACCGAGGCTGAGGCCGCCGTCAGCGGCGGATTCTTCGCCGACAACACCGCCGCCGCCCTGTTCGGCGGCTGCGTCGTCAGCTCCTTCTCCGGCGGCAAGTTCAAACTCGCCCGCCTCGGCGGAATCCCGGACGCCGCAATTATTCTGGCAACCCCGGAGTTCCCGATGCCGACCAAGAAATCCCGCTCGGTACTCCCGAAGACTGTCCCGATAAAAGATTTCGTTTCGAACATGGCGAACACCGCGCTCATCGTGGCCGCGTTCGCGAAAAAGGACGCGGCGCTGTTCGGAAGCTGCATAGACGACAGGATAGTGGAGCCGGCGCGCAAAAAGCTAATCCCCGGATTCGACGAAGTGAAGGCCGCCGCGCTCCGCGCTGGCGCTCTCGGCTGCTCCATCAGCGGCGGGGGCGCGTCCATCTTCGCCGTGGCGCTCAAGGGTCAGCCTCTCGACCGCATCGGCGAGGCAATGAAGCGGGGATTTAAAAATAACGGGCTGGAATCTAAAATACATATCTGCAACATAGACACAAGAGGAGCGCGCGCGATCGGCGGCAAGTAAGCTTCAGCCCCGAAGGCGGCGCGCTAATAAAAAGGAAGGGGAACCCATCCATGGCAGCGAAAGGCAGAATCGACCTGAAGGAACTCAAAAAGAGAGCGGCCGAGGGAGCCATCGACACCGTTATCGTCTGCGGCATCGACATGCAGGGCCGCCTCTACGGCAAGAGAGTCACCGCTTCGTTCTTCTTGGAAAGCGCGGACGGCTCCACCAACACCTGCGCCTGCAACTTCGGCTGGGATATGGACCTGATCCTCATCCCCGGCCTAGAATTCACCGGCTGGCACACAGGCTATCAGGACATGAAAGCCGCGCCGGATTTTAGCACGCTCCGCGTTTACCCGTGG
>JAKQBV010000245.1 GCA_029573925.1 bacterium | reverse complement strand
TTGAGGCGCTCTTCGAATTCCCCTCTGTATTTAGTGCCGGCCACGAGTCCCGCAAGGTCGAGGGAGAGCACTCTCTTGTCGTAAAGAATGGAAGGGACTTCTCTTTTGACGATTTGCTGGGCGAGGCCTTCGACGATGGCGGTTTTGCCTACGCCGGGGTCGCCGATCAGCACCGGGTTGTTTTTGGTGCGTTTGCTGAGAATCTGGATGACGCGCTCGATTTCAAGGTCGCGGCCCACTACGGGGTCGAGTTTGGTGTCTCTGGCCAGTTCTGTGAGGTCGCGGCTGAACTCGTCGAGGAAGGAGGCCTTGGATTTTCTTTTCTTGCTTTGCGCGGGCATGGGGGCGGATTCGCCTTCGAGGAGGTTAATCACCTGCTGGCGCGCCTTGTCCAGAGCCACGCCGCGTTCGATGAGCATCTTGGCGGCGACGCCTTCGCCCTCTCTGACGAGGCCGAGGAGCAGGTGCTCGGTTCCTATATGGGCGTGGCCCAGACCCCGCGCCTCCTCGAAGGAGAGTTCGAGGACTTTTTTCGAACTGGGAGTGAAAGCGATTTCGCGCGCCCTGCCTTTGCGCTCGGGCACGAACATATCCGTGAGCGCGTTCACGAGCGAATCCACATCGACGCCGAGGCCGAGGGCGACTTTGACAGCGAAACTCTCCCTGTCCTGAATCAGGGCGTACAGCACGTGCTCGGTGTCCACGTAGTTGTGGTTCAACTCTTCGGCTTTGCCCTGCGCAAGAATTATCACTTTCCTAGCGTGCTCTGTGAATTTATCCCACATTTTGAGAATCTCCATTAGTTGTTATAAGTCCGGCGGAACGCCGAGCCTGCGCTAATTATAGTTAATGACAAACAACATTTCCACAATAAAGGGCCGGGCGATGAAATAATGGGCGGACGGGGGGCGGTCGGCTCACATTCCTTCGTAACGTTCAGGATAGATAATGACGTCCGGTTCGGTCTCAGGCTCGTATTCCTTGCGGCGCTCGAAAGGGTTCTCCCTGCGTTCGGCGTCTCTTCTCTTCATCATGTTTACCATAGCCTGAGCGCGCACGGCGTCCGTCATTTTGATGTCCCGCGCTCCGAGAGTCTTCAGTTCGGAGTGGTACTTCTGAAGAGCGTCCCATTCCTCTTGAGTGCAGCCGTAGAGGCAGTTTTTGCTATCCATGGCGCGCCCCAGTTCCGGATTGGCCTGAAGGAACTTTTCGGACTGGCGGGCGAAAGAGTATTCGGGAGTCACGCGCGGCTCAAGGTCGAAGCGGAAGATTTTATCGCGCGCTTCGATTTTCTTGATGTAAACGGGGATGCTGGACATGTTCCGCTCGTATCCGCCCCAAATATTGTCGTTGAACTGCTGTTGGTATTCCGCGAGAGCCAGCGGGATGGCGACCGGGAGCGCGCCGATGTAAATTTTATCAAGATAGAAAAAAGGGCGGCTTTCCTTTTCGACCCAATAGACCCGGACGATAACGGTTATAGTCATCTTGGAGCGGGAGCCTTTTTCAGTCGCTATGGCCTTGAGGTTGTCGTCAAGAGCCATGTCGTCCATTTTATTTCCGATGAACTCCATCATGTTTCCGAAAGGAATGTCAAAACGCAACTTCAACTTGCCCGGGCTCATGAAGAGATAAGGGTCTGTGGCGATGGGCATTCCGCTGGGGGTTATGAAGTTGTCGAACATCTGGCGGATATAGGCGTTCGCCTCGATTTCAGTGATTTCGAACTCTTGGATGTCTTTGCCGCTTTCGAGGTCCAAGAGCATCCTGATTAATTTGCCTCTGAGGTGTTCGCGCGCGGTTGGATAGACGCCGTCCACGATGACGTCGCTGACGATGTATTCCGGCGGGTTGGTTTTGACCGCGATAAAAACGCCGGCCGCGAGGATGAAAAAGGCGACAGTGAGGACTGCGAATATTTTGAAAGACAGTTTAATCATTTCGATCCGCGCGCCCGGATTGATATTACTGAATAGCGGCCGAGCGCGAAAGTAATTATATAGCGCCGGAGGCGCGCGGGCGAATGCGGGATAAACTCAGGCCGGCGCGACAATCAGAACGCCGCGAGAGCTTTTTTCAGTTCGGACACAGAGGCGGACATAGCCTCGGCTGATTTAGCCAGAGAGTCCGCCGCGTCCGAAAGGCCCATGCCGCGGGCTTTCGCAGCCCATTCCTCCAAAGATTCCTGATGCTCCCTGTTGTGTTCCATCCAGCGCTCGATGCGAATCTTGAGTTTTTTGTTTTCGTCCGAGGACGCCGGGGCGTCGGAACTGCCGGATGAATGCTCGTGAGAGTGAGCGCCGCCGCCCTCATGAAGGTTTTCGTGAGCGTGGTCGTGCTGATGGCCGCCGTCGCTATCGTGCTCGTGTTCATGGCAGTGTTCGCGCTCGTGAGCGTGACTGTGAGAATGCTCGTGCTCATGGCAATGCGAATGTTCGTGTTTGTCTTTCATTTCACCCTCCGATGGTCCCGACATGCGTCAGGCCCGTTATATTTAATGCTCGACCGAAGACAACCACTCTTCGAAATCGGCGTTCCAGCCTTTTGTTTCAGCATCGGCCATAAATCTATCGATGTTTGAAAAATCGCTTTCCGCCGCTGCGGCGAATCTGAAACCGTATGTTTTGAACAAGGGCCTGAAATCGGCCATGTCTTCGCTTTCGTGGGCGGAGACCGCCATTTTCCTTATGCTGTCTGCAATCTCCTCAGGCGTTCCATCGACGATATACACAGGCGGGAATTCGAGAGGCGACGAGCACGATAATTCCCTGATTGAGTTGATTGAATGATTGTTCGAGATTTTCATAAAGCTGACGTTAGACTTAAAAACGAAAGCGGCGTCTGCGTCGCCTTTCAGCAATAAAGCAAGCGATTCCTCGGCGTCTCCGTTAAGCAGAACCGAAGAGAAGAAGTCCTGAGGCTTTTTGCCGATGATGTTTCGCAGCGAAGCGTATTCGTTGAGTTCGGGCTGGATCGCTAGTTTTTTTCCTTCGAGGCGGGACAGTTTTTTTATATCTCCGTTTTTTCTGACGTATAAACACGCTCTGTCCTTGAACGAGCCGAGGAATTCGTATCTCAACCACGGATGAAACGAGGAGCTTTCGAGAGGGCCGAAAGCTATTTTTTTATGGTAATAGAAAAAATTCAGATCGCCTGAACGGAGGTCCCTGAACAGGCTCTCGTCGTCAGTGTACCACCTGACTTCGACGTCGACGCCTTTTTTTTCGGCGATGCGGGAAAAAAAATTGGAGGCCATGGATTTTACAAAAACGTCGTGCCTGCCGGACTCGCTGAATCTGACGCCGCACACTAAAGACGGCTGCTTATCAGAATTATCGGATGAAAGAGCGGAGGGAGATAAGAGCAAAAAAAACGCCGCGAAAGACAAGATGCTGAGAAGAGACGAGCGCGAAAGAATGCTTCTGGAGAGCAAATAAGGTTTGCGGGTCATGAAGCGGGCCTCGACGCGTTCTCTGACGCGGTCAAATTCACGAGTTTATGAGAGACAAGCTCGGCGATGACCACAAGGTCTTCGAGGTGAAGCATGGAAGGAGCCGAGCGGTCGAACATGACGGAAGCTTCGGCTGGGATGCCCTCGTCCTCGCCGTGAATCGCCACGAGCATCGGGACGAGAGGAAGGGGGAATAGCCTGACGGCGGCGTCGCCGATGTCCACGCGAGCGCCGTCCACTTTGGGGATGATGTCGAAGAAAAGCTCCGGCTTCTTTCCGAAAGCTCTAATCAGGAAGATTTCCGAGCGGCGTCTTATGACTTCGGCGTAGTTCATCATTTCCGGGATTTTTCTGAGCGGGATGAATTCGCCCGCGAGGGGCGCGGCGGTCTCGTTTAGCAGATAGTGGAACAGGATGGTTCTCATCTGGAGGGGGAGAGGGCGTCCGCCGGCGTCGGCTGTTTTCAGTGTTGCGGGGTCGAGATAGACCCTGCGGCCCAGATAGTCGACGATGATTTTTTTCGAGGCGTCCGGTTTTTCGACAATTTGAAATCCGAGCGTCCGCGCTCTTGCGGGCAAGTCTATCCCTTGAAGGGCTTTTCCAGCGCCCGCTTCGATTTCGAGATGATGTTTTCTTGAATACGGCATCAATATATTTTAACGATTTTAGGCGGACTAGAACAGAAAAAATAAATAAAGGGCGTCGTTCAAACGCGATATGGTATTATTAGAATTCAGATGAGAATCAGCATGGCAGGGAAATGGCCGATGAATGTTGTCGGACGAAAAAGGAGATAAATCGATGTGCGACGATATCCGCAAAACGATTCGCGAGAAGAAGGAAGAATGGGAAAACGGGGCTGTGGCCAAATCGGTGGGGAAGTTCCCGGAAAGGGAGAGCGGTTTTGAAACGACATCAGGGATAGAAGTGGGAAGGCTGTATTGTCCGAGCGACGCGCCGTCGGATGAGGAGTATATTGACAATGTGGGGTTTCCGGGGGAATATCCGTTCACGCGCGGGGTTCAGCCCACGATGTACAGAGGCCGGTTTTGGACGATGCGGCAGTACGCGGGGTTCTCTTCGGCGAAAGAAACCAACGAGCGGTTCAGGTATCTGGCAGAGCAGGGGCAGACGGGTTTCAGCGTTGCGTTCGATCTTCCGACGCAGTTGGGAATGGATTCGGACAATCCGCTGGCGGAAGGGGAAGTCGGAAAGACGGGTGTTCCGGTCGATTCGGCGAGGGACATCGAGGCTCTTTTCGACGGGCTGGATTTTTCAAAGATAAGCGTGTCGATGACGATAAACGCGCCGGCGAACGTTCTGCTTGCGATGTACATCGTCGCGGCGGAGCGGAAGGGCGTGGCTCCGGGCGCGCTCAACGGAACCGTCCAGAATGATATTCTGAAAGAATACACCGCGAGGGGGATGTACATCTTCCCGCCGAAGCCGTCTATGAGGCTGATAACCGACGTGTTCAAATATTGCGCGGCGAACGTGCCGAAGTGGAACACGATAAGCATAAGCGGATATCACATTAGGGAGGCGGGATCGACGGCGGCGCAGGAGGTCGCGTTCACGCTGGCAGACGGGATAGCGTACGCGCAGTCGGCCATAGACGCGGGGCTGGATGTGGACCAGTTCGCGGGGAGGCTGAGTTTCTTTTTCAACGCGCACAACAATTTTTTCGAGGAGATAGCGAAGTTCCGGGCGGCGCGGAGGCTGTGGGCGAAGATAATGAAGGAGCGTTTCGGAGCGAAGAAGCCGACGTCGATGATGATGAGGTTTCACACGCAGACGGCGGGGTCGATGCTGACGGCGCAACAGGCGGACAACAATGTGGCGCAGGTGACGCTGCAGGCGCTTGCGGCGGCGCTGGGAGGGACGCAGTCGCTGCACACGAATTCATGGGACGAGGCGCTGGCGCTGCCTAGCGAGGACGCGGTCCGCGTCGCTCTGCGCACGCAACAGATAATAGCTCACGAAAGCGGGGTGGCGGACACCATCGACCCCTTGGCCGGCTCCTATTTCGTAGAAAGCCTAACCGACGAGATAGAGCGCGTTTCGATAGAGTATATCGAGAAGATAGACGAGATGGGCGGGGCTGTGGGAGCGATTGAAAAGGGATGGATGCAGAAAGAGATACAAGACGCGGCGTACAGGTGGCAGAAGGATGTGGAGTCGGGCCGCCGGGTGGTGGTCGGCGTAAACAAGTTCCAAGCCAAAGGCGAGAAGAAGCATATACTGTTGCGTGTCAGCGAACAGGCTGAGCGGGAACAGAAGGCGAATCTGGAGAAGTTGCGCGCGGAGAGAGACGAAGGGAGAGCGGCCGCTTCTCTTGACGCTCTAAGGAAACTGGCAGAAACGCCCGACGCGCCTCTGTTTGACGCGATACTGGAAGCGGCGCGGGCGGACGCCACGCTGGGCGAAATCTGCGGCGTGTTCAGGGATGCGTTCGGTGTGTTCCGCGCTCCTTGATAAATAATTCTTTTAAGAATGTGCGGGGAAAACATTTTTTGCAAAAATAGGTTTCCCCGCGCCTCTTCCAAAAAAAACTCTTAATCGCCGATTTTATTGAACTTCGTTCAAAATAATATCGGCTTTGATTTTATGCGGCGAATTTTAAAACGACGCAGGCAAAACGTCAGCGGGTGATGAATCTCATCAAGCGGAAAGAGAACTTTCTTATGGGGGCGTCGGGGTCGAAAGGCTCGTTGGCTTTCATGCGGGAGACGTCGGGGGTTCCCCGGCTGATTGTGAAGACTGAAATTTCTGGTCTGGCGCGGAATCTCATGGGAGGGTTCACCATGCCGAGGCCGCGATTGACGTACAGCCGGGAATTCCCGTCGAAGTACCATCCTCTGAGGTAGCGCGAGTTGAGGAGACCGGGAAGCTGATTTCTGGGGATGCCGGGGATGTCAATCTGACCGGAGTGAGTGTGTCCGGCGAGAGCGAGGCAGTCTCGGTCTCTGAGGGCCGGGAAGAGCTTCGGACTGTGAGTGAGGGCGATGCGGACGGAGCCGCGCGGGATGCCTCTGAAAGCCTTGTCGGGATTGGGATGGCCGGTCCACTCGTCGTCGATAGAGGCGATCCAAACGCCGTCCGCCAAGCGGCGATTTCCGTTGACGACGACGTCGATGCCGTTTTTTCTGAGGGCGTCCGCGACATAGTCGGCGCCTTCCCAGTAGTCATGGTTGCCGAGAGCGGCAAAGGAGCCGAGCGTGGTTTTCAGGCGGGAAAGTTCGAGGGCGCAGGCGTCGGCGTTTTTTTCGGAGTAGCTGACGAAATCGCCGTCGAGCAAAGCGGCGTCGGCGGACTGCTGATTAGCAATATCGATGAAGCGCCTCAAGCGCTCGACGGGCATGTAAGGCCCGCAGTGGAAATCCGCCATGAGAAGTATTTTCAGAGGCGGGGAGTCCGCGGGATAGTTTTCGAATAGAACATCGTGGCGCGTGACTTCGACCCATCGAGGCTCTAAATAAATCGAATACAGAGCCAAGAGAACCAGCGCAAACACGATAGCGAAGATCAACGCTAAAGCGGTTTTTGCGATTTTTAAAGTCACAATCATCGACGAAAATTATTCCATAAAGAATGAATAAAGAGAAAGGTTTTTTAGTGAAAATTTAAAAAAACGTTATATAGTATATGGTAATCAATAAATAATGAGCGCGGAGTTTACAAAACAGGAGCAGGTGTCTATAATATTGCAAAACGGCCCGTCGGTATGCGAGCGGGCCGACCCGCCGAAAGTGGGTTCAGCCCACTTTTTTTGTTGATAGGGTAAAAACGCGGACCGGGAACAGGATTCCCGGAAGCGGGCGAAAAAAAGAAATTAAAGGAGCACGGCCGTGACATCGGACTTTTTACTTGCTATCAGGCAGATTGAACGCGAGCGCGAACTGCCGCCGGAATTGATTCAGGAAATCGTCGAGGACGCTCTCGTTAAGGCGTATCAGCAGGAGTCGGAAGGATTGCAGTCTATCCGGGTCGAATTCGACGTGGACTCTGGACGGCTCAACATCTACCGCGTCAGGGAAGTCGTGGAAGAAGTGAGAAACCCGGCTTTAGAGATATCGCTTGAAGACGCGCAGCGCGTGAACGACGAAGTCGAGGTAGGCGAGCTTGTGGAGACCGCAGCGACGCTGCGCAACTTCCGCAGAATCGGCATACAGACGGTTAAGCAGCTAATCGTGCAGCGCGTCCGCGACATGGAACGCAATATGCAACTCGACAGGTTCTCCGACAAAGAGGGGCAGATAATAACGGGCATCGTCAGCAGGATAACGAGCAACGGAATCATAGTGAGTTTCGACCGGATAGACGGGCTTCTGCCCCGCGAAGAAAGAATCCCCGGAGAGAAGCCGAGCATAGGCCGGCGGCTCAAAGTGCTTGTGAAGGAAGTGCGAAGAGGCACGAAGGACAACGAGATAATACTTTCGAGGAGCGATCCCGAATTCGTCAAGAAGCTGTTCTCGATAGAAGTTCCGGAGATAGCGCAGGGAATAGTGCAGGTGAAGGAAATCGTCAGAGAGGCCGGATACCGGACCAAGATGGCGGTGGTGTCCACGCAGGAGAAAGTGGACCCGGTGGGGGCGTGCGTAGGGTACAAGGGAAGCAGGGTGAAGAACATAGTCAACGAGCTTAACGGAGAGAAGATAGACATTATACCGTGGAGCGACGAGCCGGCGCAGTTCATAGCGCACGCGCTCAGCCCTGCGCAGGTTATCTCGGTTGAAATATTCGACGACCACAGCGCGGAGGTCATTGTGCCGGACAATCAGCTTTCGCTTGCGATAGGAAAGCAGGGACAGAATGCCCGCCTCGCGAACAAGCTGACGACATGGAAGATAGACATATTGAGCGACACGGAAAAAGAGCGGCTGACGCAGGAGCTTCGCGTGTCCGATTTTCTGTCGAAGCCGCTGGAAGGCATCGGTCTGTCCACCAGAACATTCAATCTTCTGGCGGAAGCGGGACTGAGATATGTTTACGATCTGGCAAAGATGACGGAGGGCGAAGTTACAGGCCTGCCCGGAATCGGAGACAAGTCGCTTGAAGAGATTAAGGAAAAAATGAAAGAAAACGGAGTGAAACTGCTGGAGGAAGGACAAGCTCCGCCGCAGGTTCCGGAATCGATAACCGCTGAAAGAAAAGAAACTCCGCAGGCGGCTGAAGAGGCTTCGGATGTTGAGGAAACTTCGGAAGCAGAAGAAACTTTAGAAGCGGAAGGCGAAGCGGCGGTTGAAGAGGACTGAGAAGAGCGCGGCATAAGAGAGTTTTGCCGCAAATGATGATTATTGATAGAGCCGGATAAAGAATCCGGACTTGAGGAAATAAAGCGCCGGCGGATGAGAACTGCGTGGCGAACGCCGGGGCCTAGGAAGGCGGACCGCGCGATGACGACATGACGAAGCAGATTGAAAGGCCGCTCCAAGGGGCGGCTTCGGGGGGCTGAACAGAATAATGGCAAAAGCGAAAAAGAAAAGAATTTACGAATACGCGAAGGAGCTGGGGCTTTCGACGAACGATCTCTTGCGGAAGCTGAAGTTCATGGGCGTTCGCGTTGACAACATATTCAACGCTGTCGACGATGAAGCAATCAACCAAGTGAAGCGTCAGATGGGGCTTCATTTGTTTGAAGAGCCGGAAGAGGAATTCATAGATTCGCCGCCGAAGCCGCGGGCGGAAGATGATCCGGATTATGAAGAGCCTAGGCAGAAGCCGGTCGCGCCGCGTCCGGTTCCGCCTCCTGAGAGAAAGCCCGTCGCGCCGGCTGCGGCGCCGCCGCCTCCCGCGCCCAAAGCTCCGGAGCATAAGCCCGCTCCCGCAGAGGCAGTGAAGCCTGAAACTAAACCTGTTCAGAAACAGGAATATCAGGCTCCAAAGCCCGCCGCGCAACCAATTCCGAAGGTTGTGGAAGAAGCTGAAGCGATACCGGAACTGGTTGAGCTGGAGGTTCTCGCGTCCGCCCTCAAACTCGAAAAAGACAAGAAGGATAAACTTAAAAAAGCCGGCGCGCCGAAATTTCCCAAGAGCGAAGGCGAAAAGAAGGAAAAGCCCATTGACATGTACGCAAGTCCGGCGAAGAGACTGGACGCGATCAAGCAGAAGGGATTGCAAAAGGACCGCCGTGGAATAACAAAAACCACTTTCATCAAAAAACGCTCAAAGAAGGAGCGCGGAGCGGCTCAGACGGAAGAGGAACAGAAGCCGGTCCTCAGAAAAAGGATACGAGTTTCCGGGCCGATGACGGTGCGGGAGTTGGCGCACGAGTTGGGAGCGAAATCGTCCGACATCATCATGTACCTGATGAAGGAATTGCAGTTGATGACGACGCTGAACCAGAGTCTGGACTTGGACATAATAAAGCTGGTGGCGGACAGTTACGAATGCAAGGTGTTCCATGACATGAAGGACGCGGGGCCGGAAACGGAAGACGAGCTGGCCGCCATTCATGAAGAAGAAGAGGCCGGAGAGAAGATAGAGCGCGCCCCGGTGGTGACGGTGCTCGGACACGTCGACCACGGGAAAACGAAGTTGCTCGACGCCATCAGGCACACGGACGTGACGGCCACGGAGTTCGGCGGGATCACGCAGCACATAGGCGCGTATCAGATAACTCACAATGGAAGAAAAATAACGTTCTTGGACACGCCCGGCCACGCGGCTTTCACGCAGTTGAGGGCGCGGGGCGCGAAGGTTACGGATCTGGCGGTGCTGGTGGTGGCGGCGGATGACGGCGTGATGCCGCAGACGATAGAGGCCATCGACCACGCGCGGGACGCTAAAGTGCCGATCCTCGTTGCGATAAATAAGATAGACAAACCGCAGGCAAACCCGGACAGGGTGCGCCAGATGCTTTCCGACAAGGGGCTTGTTCCCGAAAACTGGGGCGGCGACACCGTGTTCGTCGAGGTGTCAGCTCTTCAGAAACAGGGAATCGAGGACCTGCTGGACATGGTGTTCCTCGTCACGGATATAATGGAACTGAAAGCCAGCCCGAAGAGAAGGGCGATAGGAACTGTCATCGAAGCGAAGTTGGACAAGGGAAAAGGCCCGGTGGCGACGGTTCTTGTTCAGAACGGAACGCTGAACGTCGGGGACTATATGGTGGCCGGAAGGACGTACGGAAAGGCGCGCGCGTTGGAGAACGACCTCGGCGAAAGAGTGCAGTCCGCGTTCGCGTCCATGCCTGTGGAGGTTCACGGGCTTCATGAAATGCCGGAGGCCGGAGATCAGTTCTTCGCGATTGAGGACGAAAAGACGGCTAGGGAAATCGCGGCGAAGAGAGAGTTCAAGAACCGCGAAGAGAAGATGAAGTACGAAAGCCGGATAACGCTTGAAGACCTGTTCAGCAGGATGAAATCCGACAGTCTGCAGGAATTAAAGGTGGTGCTGAAAGGCGACGTGCAAGGCTCTGTGGAGGCGATAGTGCAGGCGCTCGAGGGAATCAAGCACGAGCAGGTGAGGGTGAACGTGATCCGCGTGGCGGCGGGAGACGTGAACGAGACGGACATCATGCTGGCGGCGGCGGCGAACGCGATTGTCGTGGCGTACAACGTGAACGTGATACCCGACGCGCGCGCCCGTGCCAATTCCGAAAAAGTTGAGATAAGGTTCTACGACATCATATACAAGCTGATCGACGATGTGAAACTGGCGATGGCGGGCATGCTCGCTCCCGAATTCGACGAGCATTTCAGCGGCAGGGCGGAAGTGAGGCAGACGTTCGCCTCGTCGAAGTTCGGAAACATCGCGGGCTGCATGGTCACCGAGGGCGAGCTGAAGACGGGAATGATAGCGAGGCTCATCAGGGGCGGCAACGAAATACTAAAGACTAAAGTGTCTTCGCTGAGGCGTTTCAAGGACAGCGTGAAAAGCGTGGCGCAGGGATACGAGTGCGGCGTGACGCTGGAAGGGTTCGAGGCGTACGAAGAGGGAGACCAGATAGAAGTCTACTCGCTGATTCAGAAGGAGCGGGAGATAATCTGAGCGGCGAAAGCGGCCTGAAAGGCGCTGATGCGGCATGATTGTCGGCGCGCTGAAAGTCGACATAAAGATACCGGGCGCGAACTCTCTGAAAGAGAAAAGGCATGTCCTGCGCAGCCTGAAAGACAACATCCGGAACAAGTTCAACGTGGCTGTGTCGGAGGTCGGGCATCAGGACATATGGCAAAGGGCCGCCATAGGGATAGCGGGCGTAAGCTCGGACAGGCTTTTTATAGAAAAGGAAATGGCGCGCGCTCTCCAATACATCGAAAGCAGGGGAGATATCGAGGTGATCGACGCCTCCCTAGATTTTATTTGAATCCGGACGGTTGGCTATGATTCCCAACAGACTGAAAAGACTTTCCGCTCTGATGACTCAGACCATCAGCGAAGTGATAAGGAAGGAACTGAAAGACCCTCGCATAGGTTTTGTTTCCATTACCGATGTCGAGATATCGTCCGACCTGCGCCAAGCGAAGGTGTTCGTGTCTTCGTTCGGAGACGAATCGCAGAAGGATGCGGCTGTCGCCGGGCTGAACAGCGCCGCCGGTTTCATCTACAAGCAAATAAGGCCGGAGATATCAATCAAAAGAGTTCCGTCGCTCCGATTTTTCAGAGACGACAGCATAGAGCGCGGGGTAAGGGTGTGCGACGTGATAAGGCGCGCGAGGGAATCCGACCCTGAGATGCCTCCAGAGGAGGAAGCCTGACGAAAGGCGTCCGGCGCTTCAAGCATGGATTTCAAATCGCTTAAAAAAATACTTTCCGAGGCCAAATCGTTCTCAGTGTTCGGACACATCAATCCGGACGGCGACAGCATAGGGGCGTTGCTTTCGACGCGCATCATAGCGTTGTCGCTCGGAGCGAAGGATATAAAGCTGTACTCAAGGGATGGCGTTCCGGATAATTTCATGTTTCTGCCCGGAGCGGAACTGATAGAAAAGAAAGCGGCTGAAGGCGCGCCCCCGGCGGATGTGGCGATTCTGGTGGACTGCGGCGGGCCTAAGCGCATCGGCGACGAGCTTCTGCCTCTGCTGAAATCCTCGCCTTTTGTTGTGGTGATAGACCACCACGTTACCAACGGCGGTTTCGGAAATCTGAACATCATAGACTCGAACGCGGCGTCGACGTGCGAGATACTCGCCAAGTTTATCGAGGCGGAGAACATCGGGATGCCTCTCGAACTGGCTCAATGCCTGTACACCGGAATCATGTATGACACCGGAAGGTTTCTGCACTCGAACACAACGCCCGATGTGTTCAGGATATGCGCGGACCTTGTGGCGCGTGGCGCTAATCCGCACGAGATAGCGGTGAATGTGTTCAACCGTCGGCGGTTCGAGAGGCTGAAGCTGCTGGGATACTCGCTGGTGAACATGAAGACCGCCGAGGGCGGCGCGGTAAGCTGGTCGGTGGCGGACAGAAAGACATACGAAGAGCTAGGCGCGGAAGACGAGGACTCGGACGGAATAGTGGAGACGCTCGGAGCGTACAAGGGTTGCGAGGCGCACATATCATTCAGCGAATCGAAGGACGGAAGAGCGCGCGTCAGCATGAGGTCGTCCGGAAGGATAGACGTTGGGGCAATCTGCGCGAAATTCGGAGGAGGCGGACATAAGTTCGCCGCAGGGATTCGCATGGAAGGGCCGCTTTCACTCGTGGAACAGAAAGTCGTAGCAGAGGTTTGCGCTGCGGCGCGCGCTCTGAAAAACACAGAAGGCCGCGATGACTGAGAGCGGATTTTTTAACGTGTTCAAACCGCCCGGTATGACTTCTCACGATGTCGTCGCCTATATCAAGCGGAGACTCAAACCTTCAAAGATAGGGCATGGCGGAACTCTGGACCCGGTCGCCTGCGGCGTGCTCGTATGCATGGTCAATTCCGCCACCCGGTTGTCTCAACAGGTGTCAGCGGACATGAAAAAAACATATATAGCCGAGGCGGTTTTCGGAGTGAAAACCGATTCGGGCGACTTCGACGGCGTTGTTGTTGAAAGGAAACAAGTTGATTTGGCCCAATGCGATATAGAACGGATTTTGCCGGATTTCACAGGCGAAATCGAACAGACGCCCCCTATGGCGTCGGCGGTGAAAGTGGGCGGGGAAAGGCTGTACAAGCTTCACAGGAAAGGCGAGACGGTGGAGAGGAAACCCCGCAAGGCTATAGTTTACGACCTGAAGATGCTGGGATTCGAAAAGGCGGACGGCGGAGCGAGGGTGAGATTCAAGGCGGTGTCAGGAGGCGGGCTTTACGTGAGGACTCTAATAGAGGACATCGGGGCCGCGCTGGGCGCTCCGGCGACTCTTTCCTTTCTTGTCAGAACTGTGGTCGGCCCGTTTGATATAAAGTCGGCGCAGCCGCCGGAAGTTTTCTGCGGCCCGGACGCCGCGAGTATGCTTTTGCCGATTGATTATCTTGCGAGATAGAGAGGCTTGTCGAGATGCATGTCTTTAATTCGTTTGAAGAAGTTCCCTCGCCCGAAGGGATGAACGTGACTCTGACGCTGGGTTTTTTCGACGGCGTCCATCTGGGACACCGCAGGATTCTGGACAGGGTCGGAATGTTCTATGATCCCGGAGTTCAGGTTTCAGGGCTTGTGACTTTCGATCCTCATCCTAGCGAGCTTCTGGCTCCCGACAAGGTTCCTCAGCTTCTGACGACGAAGGAAGAAAAGATAGAGATACTCAAGGACTTCAAGCTTTCGTACATATTGTTCGCGCCGTTCAACGCGGAATTGGCGCAGATGCCCGCTGAGAAGTTTGTCGACGAGATGCTGGTTCGCAGGCTTGGGGCGAAACAGATTATAGCCGGTTACGACACCCGCTTCGGAAGCGGGAAGCGCGGGGATGTGGAACTGCTCAAAAAGATGGGGGCGGAAAAAGGGTTCACTGTCGAAAAAATAGATGTGGTGAGGACGGACAACAAATCCGTCAGCAGCACAGCCATCAGGGAACTGCTGTTGAAGGGCGAAACGACGGCCGCCGAAGCGATGCTGGGAAGGCCTTAAGCGATGAAAGGCGAGGTCGTGAAAGGAATAGGAATAGGAAAGAAGCTGGGGTTTCCGACGGCCAACCTGAAGGTTGACCCGAAGAAGCTAGTGCCTGCGGACGGGGTATACGCGGCGATGTGCGAAACGGGAGGCGAGACGGTGAAGGCGGCGGTAAGCATCGGCTCGCGTCCGACCATACCACTGAAGAATCCGGACAGGGTGATCGAGGCGCACCTGATTGGCTTCAACGGCGACCTTTACGGGAAGGAACTGAAAGTGGAGTTCACGCGGAGGCTGAGGCCTCAGAGGAAATACGGGGACGCGAAGGCTCTTGCGGAGCAGTTGGCGAAAGACATTGAGCTTGCGGAAAAATATTAATGTATCTACAATATGCTGACTATATAAGGAAGGGAGGTGACACATATGACACTGGGCGTTGAGCGGAAGAGCGAGATCATGACAAAGTTCCGGTCGCACGAATCAGACACGGGTTCTCCGGAAGTGCAGATCGCTCTTCTGTCGGAACGGATTACCCTTCTGACGGAACACCTGAAGAAGAACAAAAAGGATCACAGTTCGAGACGCGGATTGCTGAAGATGGTTGGCAAGAGGCGGAGGCTGCTGAATTACCTTGCAAGGGTGGACGCCAGACGGTACGAGAAGATCATCAAAGAACTCGGACTCCGCAAGTAGGCGGGAGCGGCGGCCAATGAGGCCGTCCGTCGCCTTGCGGTTCGTTTTTTTGAGAGGCCTATGGCATGGAGTCCGGCGCAATCGACGGCGGCCACCCGAGCATTAGGGTGGCTTATTAATTTGCCTAGATATAAGCCGGCATCCGCGCATCGCGACGAAAATTTTAGCCCGCATTTGTGAAATACGCGGGTTAAGCAACCTTTTTTGTGATGATGAGGGCGGCGCGGGTCGCGCCGTCCGGACATGTGACAGACGGGGGAGAAAAACGTGACATGGAGCGGGAGCTCCGGAAGGGAATTTTTTAATGGAAAGCACACAGTATGAAGCCAAACTCCAACTCGGAGAACATGAGCTTCAGATATCAACGGGAAAGATGGCAAGGCAGGCAAGCGGCGCGGTCGTGGTCAGATACGCGGGCAGCGTCGTGCTCGTCACAGCCACTCTATCTAAGAACGACAGAGACATCGACTACTTCCCGTTGATGGTTGATTTCGAGGAAAAGATGTATGCCGCCGGAAAGATTCCGGGCGGATTCATCAAAAGGGAAGGGCGCGCGTCGGATCACGCGGTAATCAGCGCCCGCCTCGTGGACAGGGCCATCAGGCCTCTGTTCCCCAAAGGTTTCAAAAAAGAAGTGCAGGTGGTTTGCCTCGCGCTGTCGTCGGACATGGAAAACCCGATAGACGTGCTGGGGCTTGTCGGAGCGTCCACCGCGCTTTCGATATCCGAGATACCGTTCGACGGCCCTGTGGCCGCCGTTCGCGTTGGCCGGGTGGACGGCAAGTTCATCGTCAACCCGACTTTCGCGCAGCAGGAGGAAGGCGACATCGACATAGTCATCGCTGGGAACGAACAGTCGGTGATGATGGTCGAAGGAGAAATGAAAGAAATCTCCGAGGCGGATTTCCTCGAAGCTCTGGAGTTCGCGCGCGAGCCGATAAGCCAACTCATTGCCCTGCAGAGGGAAATCGCCTCTCATATCGGAAAAGCCAAGGTCGAGTTCGTCGCGCCTGCGCCGGACGAAGAGCTTGCCCGCAAGGTGGAAGAATTCGCCGAGCCGAGAATCCGAGCCGCTCTGGACGGAAAGATGAAGACGGAGCGCGAGGCGGATATCGCGGCGCTAGTAGAGCAGGCTGTGGCGGAATTCGCCACTGAAGGCGAGGCCGTAGATTCGGCGAAGGCCAAAGAGGTCAAAGGCGTTCTGGAAGGCCTTGAGAAGCGTCTTATGCGAGAGAGAATCTGCAAGGACGGAGTCAGGCCGGACGGACGAAGCAAGGACGAAATTCGCCCGATAACCTGCGATGTGGCGCTTTTGCCCCGCACGCACGGCTCGGCGATGTTCACAAGAGGCCAGACTCAGGTGCTCAGCGCGGTAACGCTCGGCTCGCCCCGCGACGCTCAGCGCATCGACGGCATCAGCAACGACATCGAGAAACAGTACATGCATCAGTACAACTTCCCGCCGTTCAGCGTCGGAGAAGTTCGCATGATGCGCGGCCCGTCCCGAAGGGACATCGGACACGGCATGCTCGCCGAGCGCGCGGTGGCGGGGATGATTCCCAACGAGGAAGAGTTCCCGTACGCGATACGCGTGGTGTCGGAAGTGCTTGAAAGCAACGGTTCAAGCTCGATGGCCAGCGTGTGCGCCAGCTCGATGTCTCTGATGGACGCCGGAGTGCCGCTGAAAAGCCCGGTGGCCGGCATTGCCATGGGCCTAGTCATAGAGGAGTCGGGCGCTCACCACGTGCTCACGGACATTCAGGGCGTGGAAGACCACCTCGGCGACATGGATTTCAA
>JAKQBV010000244.1 GCA_029573925.1 bacterium | reverse complement strand
GGTGGACGACCGCGCGGAGCGCCCCGGCGTGAAGTTCAAGGACGCCGACCTGATCGGCATTCCGCTGCGCCTGACCGTGGGCGGAAAAGGTCTCAAGGAAGGCGTCATCGAGCTGAAGTGGCGCCACCAAAAAGAGGTCGTCAAAGTGCCGCTGGCGGAAGCGCCGGCGCGCATCGCGGCCGCTGTCGCCGAAGCCGCTGCGAAATAATGGCCGATCACCCTGCGAACTCGAGCGTCGCGCGTTGGCGCGTGGTCGTCCACGACGACCCCGTCAACCTGATGCCGTATGTGGCGCTCGCGTTGCGCCGGGTGCTGGGTTGCGACGAGACTGAGGCGCGCCGGCATGTGCGCGCGGTGTGCGAGCAGGGTTGTGCTCCGGTCGGCGTCGAGTGTCGGGAAAACGCGGAAGCCCAGGTGCTCGCGCTCCAGCGCTGGCATCTGACGGCCTCGATGGAGCCCGATGAAACGGCTTAGCGTGAAATTGAATCTGACGGCGGCGGCTCCGTTGCTCGACATCGTCAAGGCGGCCGCCGACGGGTTGTGCGATCGGCCGGCGGTGCCGCTTTGCCCGGATGTGATTGAGGAGGATTTGCGCGAGATTCTCTTGGAGGAGTTGCTCCACGGACAGCGGTCGGACCTCGCGCGTTTTCTCTCCTTGTTTGACCACGATTTTTTCTCGGATGGCACGGTCGTTTTTCACGAGAGCAATGCGGAGCCGATCCTGCGCGCGTGTGCGGCGGTCCGGCTGCATTTGTGGAGTCGCTATCTGAAGGAGCTGACGCCGGAGCAATGGAGCTCCGAATCGGCGGACCCGGCGGGGCTCGATCCTGCCGTGCAGTCGCCGCAGTTGTGTTTCTTTTTCCTGACGTCGCTGCAGGAGCTGATTCTGGCCCATCTCACCGGGGCGGCGCCGGTCGGCGAGGGCGAGGTCTCGTTTTAACGGAGGCCGAAAAAGGCCATCGCGAGCAAAAGCAGAAGTATCAGCGCGGTGGCGGTCCAGAGTGGCGAAAGCCCGTGGCGGCGCATCGGCGCGCGCTTGGGGGCGTCGTCGGAATCGAATGCGGAGTCGGGCAAATCGAGTCCGTCGTAGCGCGTAGACTCCTCATCCCAGCCGGCGCGCTCGTCGGCGCCGCATTCGGGGCATGCTTTGGCGCCGCGCGGGACTTTGGCGCCGCAGACCGGACACTCAGCGGGCGTTTTCATGGCGTCGCGTGTGTCCTTGTCCGATTACTTAAGGAAATGTAACTTGTTCACCTTCTCGATACGAACGCTCATAGCGTCGACCATTATACGTGAAGGTAATATATAGGGTTTTCACGACGCCGAATTCGGGGTCTCCTCCCATATCGCCATTACTTGCGTTAAAGGATCGCCCTTGCTGGAGGTATTTTTTAATTAATGGCTTAACATCCTTCTCAACTCTATTCCCTTTGTATCGCGCAGATAAAACAACGATCCTATTTCGCGAAGGTCCGATAGTTCGCGGGTGGTCGTCGAGAGACTGAGAGTGATCTCGGGATTCTACGGATTGTGACGGCTCTCCGGTAAGGTTAAGCGTCTGA
>JAKQBV010000420.1 GCA_029573925.1 bacterium | reverse complement strand
GTCCGTAATTATCCCGGTGTTGATAAAAACGGCATGAATACTGAGCAGGAAGCTCCTGATTTTACCGACTATTCAAAAGAGGAGTTGAAGGGCGGAAACGTAAGATACCGGAAAGAAACCGAAAAAGGACGCCACTCGTTTGAAGGGAAACCAAAAGAAAAGCCGCAACCAGAAGGCGCCACCGCAGGCACAGGGGAGGAAAATGCAATTCCCGAAAAAGAGACCGCGCCGCAATCCGCCCTGGATATTCATGATGCTGTTTTCAAGGCACTACGCGAAGGTGAGTCAACTCCGCAGACCGTCAAAGAGGCTTTCAGCTCTCTTCTAAACTCAAAGGATAAAATCATTGCTGAACTTTCCGCTATGACCAAAGACGCCCTGCTAAAACGAATGGGTGGAATGCGGCAATATCGGTACAAGAACGATAAAAAAGATGCCGTTGTAAAAGCGGCCTACGAAGATATGATCAGCGATTTTGCGCTTGGAAATGGTGTTTCTTATCAACCGTTCAAAGAAAAATATGAAGATGTAATTCAGCGGATGGTTGATAACTATACCGATGCGGATCTGACTGAATATAAAAAGCGTGTCGATGAAGCACGGGAAGACTATAAAAAGAGAGTCGAAAGTTTCAAAAAGGCACTTACCAATCCCGAAACGCTTGATGAATTTCAGACCTTTATAAAATCCAACGGCAAAGATAAATTGACGCCTGAACAGTTGCGTACATACGATGAACTTGTTTCCCAAAAAGTGCGGGAGAATAATAAATCGGAGCAGGAACGCAAAGCAACAGTAAGGGCGGCGGGTGAAAAAATCGGCGCCGAGATTGTTGAGACGAAGCACACAAAGACCGGCGAGGATTTGTTTGTCGTCCGCCTGGGCGAGCGTGTCGAGCGAGAAGTTTACAATCAGATGAATACCGCCGCTAAGAAAATGGGCGGCTGGTATTCCAGTTATCGGGTGGGTGGCGCCGTTCCTGGATTCCAGTTCAAGAGCCGCGAGACAGCCGAGGCCTTCCAAAAATATGTCACTGAGGGCGATACTGAAACAGCAACGCAAGTCGCCAAAGACCGAAAAGAAACGCGCCTTGATGAAAAGAAAACCGTTGCCGTGGCAAGATTGCGGGAAATTGCGAAGCGACTATCTGAAAAAGCCAATGAAGAATTGACTCGTGATCGTCAAACCAATACCGCTCGTCGCGCACGTATGGCCAGCAGCGCCGAGGATGCCGCAAGAAAGAGTATAAGAATAGCCGACACGATGAACAATATTGCTGATGCGATTGAAACCGGGGAAGTTACGCATCTTTCAGGGTTAAGAACGAAAGCGCAGATTGAACAACTTAACAGCATGGTGACAATCGCTCAATATGCGGAGTTGAGGAAAAAATATCCCTCATATGCAGAGCAGGAAAAACATAAAGGCGAACCGGCGACGATTGAAACCGTGGATTATATGCGCCCCACTTTATTCCCCGATATTTACGCTGATCATATAAGAGATATTTCTCGTGATGGATTGAACAAAGAAGGGGTGAAGCGGATT
>JAKQBV010000411.1 GCA_029573925.1 bacterium | reverse complement strand
TTGCGCGCCTATGTCGCAGCCTTCATTGCTTGATTCTTGCCTTTGGGCGGATAACAACGCCGCTAGCCAAACCGCTGACGCCACGATGCTTCATGTTTCTTGCCGCCTGAGTTCTGAATAAAACTCTTTTTCAGGGACGACGAATTATTTTGTTCGGGCGGCTATGACGTGACGCCAAGAGAGCGAGGGCAGGGCTTTGAAGACAGAGATTTCCAGAAGAGCGTCAAGCGCAGAGAGCGGAGGAAGGAACAGCAGTCGGAGGATGTCCGCCGCAGGCGCGGATTTCTGTTCCACGAGCGTTGTGAAAAGGAAGAACAACTCGGAGAACAAGTTGATAGCGCGGCGTTCGACAATGTCGAAGCCGGAGAGGCGGAGTTTTTCGACGAGGAAAACGGGCGCAAGAGCGCGTTCGTCGTCGCTCATTACGCGGGACGCCCTGCCGACGTAATCCGCGAGGCGGCGCAGAGGATGAGCGCCGTTCGGGTCTGAAATAAACAGCATGCCGCCGGGGACTAGCGCGCGCCGCGCCTCGGATATAAACCTGTCGATGTCCAGATGATGCGCCGCCTGAAAAATCAGAATCGTGTCCAGCGAGCCGTCCGAGACGGGAAGATTCTCGCAGTCCGCGACGAACACCTGCGGTCTCTCGCAGATCATGCGGCGGTCGAGCGCGTACGCCCGCTTTGACGCCAAACCTCTTCTCATCACTGACTCGCTAATGTCGCAACCCGCCGAGAGTTCGGCTCCCATCGATTTGAAATAGAGGACGTTCCTCGGGTTTCCGCATGACGCTTCGAGAACTTTTTTCCCTTTTATCCACTCCGGCTTAATAAAGCGCAGATGTCTGTCCCAGAACTTCAGAACGATTCTTATAATCAGCCTGCCGAAGAAAGAAGAGTCTCGTTCAAGAAAGGAGATCACGTAAACGCCGTCGCCTGCGAAATGCGATTTTTCGCGCTCGTTTTTATTCGGGTCGCTTTTCGGCATCTTGTCTGTCGGCCTTTCATCGGGCCGCGCTGTCAGGGAACAATCTTAAGGCCGGTTTTTATGACGGCGGACGGGACGCTAAGCGCGCTTTTCGATTTGTCCGCCCCGACAGCCTCTATGTAGTAAACGATATTGGAGTCAACGCCCGGCGCGGGGTCGGTGTATCTTTCGGTTTTGACAGGGTTGGGGGTGAGCAGTTCGAAACACCTGTCTGGGCCGACTCTGTACACGTTGTATCCCCGCGCGGCGCGCGCCGAGGCGTCCCAGATTATGTGCGCGTCGCCGTCCTGAAAAACCGCGAACACCCTCTCAGGAGGCTCCGGCCTTTCTGGTTTGGCGGGAATTATTTCAGGCCCCGGCCTTCCTGCTCGCTCCGCCGCTTTCTCGGCCGCCATCGCCCGGCTGATGTCCTCCAGCCTAACCGCGTGAGTGGAATTCAAAGCGGAGAGATTAGAGAGAAAATCCACAGTGACGAGATTGTTCGGAGCCGGGGGTTGTTGACGGTCGGGCTGCTCCGTTTCAGAGGATAAGGAGATGCCCGGAGAGAGGGCGAGAGAAAGCGCAACGAGGGCCGCCGCCGCGTTCCGGCGAAAAGCCGACAATCTGAGGAGCATCCGCGCCAGCCGCGCGGTCCGCCCGCCGGACGTTTGTGAATCTCTCATTTTTTTCTATCGCCGCCGGTTTGCCGGGAAGAAATTTTTCCGAGAGCGCCGCCGGGATGCCTCGCCGCAAAGTCCGCCTTCGAGAACCCTTTCGCGCGAGCGACAGCCACCGCGAGCGCGTCCCCGACAGCCATCGTAACCGTCGAGCTGGATGTCGGAGCCAGCCCCAGCGGGTCGGCTTCCCGATCGACTCCGATGTCGATCGTCGCGTCCGCTATCTTCGCTATCGCAGACCCCTTGCGTCCGGTCATCGCGATCACTTTCAATCCGAGTTCCTTCGCATTCCGCGCGGTCGCCACCGCCTCGACCGTTTCGCCGGAGTTCGACACCACTATCAAGAGGTCGCGCGCGTCCATCATGCCGGAGTCGCCGTGCAGGGCCTCCCCTGCGTGCATAAAGAACGAAGGGCGTCCCAGACTCGCGAATGTGGCGGCCATCTTTTCTCCCACGCGTCCTGATTTTCCAACGCCGGAGACGATTACTTTTCCTTTGCAGGCGGCAATCTCGCGGGCCGCAAACGAAAAACTTTCATCCAGTCGGGCTGCGCAGGCGCTCAGCGCCTCTATCTCGGCCTCGATAGTCTCGCGGCCCCATTCAACGTATTTCTTCATTCGATTGTTTCTCCGCTTTCAGGCGAGGATTGAGAGCCGGAAACCGGCCCGGCTGCGACAACCGGGGTTGCTCCGTCAGAGTCGCCGGCCTTAAAAAAGTAGCGAGCCGCGAACAGAACAGCCGCCGCGCCCGCCGCCGCAGCGACGAATACCGCCGCGGAGCCTCCGTCTATATTGATTGACACGAGATGAAAAACCGCCGCCGCCGCCGCAATGACGGCGATTCCCATAAACTTCAATCTGAGCAGAGCCACTACGATGCAGACCATCGCCGGAATCATGGCGCGCCCCGTTATCATTATCAGGAATTCGAAAGAATAGCTTGCGGATTTATATGCGGCCGCGACCGCGCAGACGCCTATCGCCCATGACGCCAATATGACGTATGCGAAGATAAGGAGCCTGACGATTTCGGGGGAGCCGGCGAAGAACGCGCGCGCCGCGCGCCCGCCCGGCGCGTCGTTGAACCTGTAGCCAGTCCAGATCGTCAGCGCCGAGGCGCATATCGCCACGCTCAGCCCAAGCGTTTGAAGCGCCATTGCGAGGCTCCAGCCGACTCTATAGTTGCCGAACATCTGCATCGCCGAGCCGAAATAAGTGCCTGTTCTCATTTTCCACACCATCGCGAATAGCAGGGCGGAGCAGAGCAGGGCTATAAAGTGCGAGATAGGAGCCTGCGTCGGCGTTCGCGAAATCTCGAACCTCGGCGTCCCTCGCCCGATGAAAAACAGAGCCAGCCATATCAGCGGCGAAGCCGCGAGCGCCGCCACTGCCGCCGCCGCGAAGTCCCGGGTAGACGTGAACGCGCTGAAAACGATAAAGATGTAAAGCGCGAGCGCGAGCGAGAAATTAAAGTTTTTCAATTTTCCTCCAAGCCTCGGCCACCTGCTTCCGGGTCTGTTCGAGCGTTCCCGAATTGTCTATTACGACGTCCGCGCGACGGGCTTTTTCCTCTTGGCTCATCTGGCTGGCGATTCTGGCGCGGGCGGCGTCTTCTCCGGCCCCGTCCCTTGCGGCAATCCGCTTCGGAAGCGAATCCTCGTCTGCCGTCACCACCCAGCATTCGCGCGCCATCTTGTCGAACCCGCTCTCGAAAAGCAGGGGAACTTCTAGGATGACCGCCGGCGCGCGCGACGCCGCCAGCCGGGCCGCCACCTCAGCGCCTATCAGCGGGTGCAGGATCGAGTTCAGCCTGCGCCTCTGCTCTTCGTCAGCGAACACTATTGCGGCAAGTTTCTCCCTGTCAAGCGAACCGTCGCTTTTCAGCAACCGCTTGCCCCACGTATCGACAAGCTTTTTAAAGCCCGGCGTTCCCGGCTCGACGACCTCGCGGGCGACCTTGTCCGTGTCGATTACCTCCGCTCCGAGTTCGGCCAGCATTCCTGCCACTGCGCTCTTCCCGCTTCCGATCGTGCCTGTAAGCCCGATTATCCTCATCGGTGCGCCTCTCGCGGTCGTTTCTGATTATCCATTATATAAGGAATCAGGAATATATAGAAGAAGCGCTCGTCTGGCAAAAAAAAGCCCGCCCTTGCGGGCGGGCTTTTTGAAAGCTTTTCTATTCCGCGCTTGTGCGTCAGTCTCCTGACACCGGCGTCTTTCTCACGCCTACTGTGAAGTTAATCCAGTTCTCGGTCGACAGATTGGTGTCGGACATCACGAGGATATTGCCGTCGGGTGAAACTATGCCAACGCCGTCGTCTCCTATCAGAGAGAACGTTCCGTCGGACGAGCCTGAGAACTCTGCCGGTTGTCCGGGGATGTCAGTTGTTCCGTTTACCCAGTATAGCGGACATAGCTCAGTGTATGTTCCCACGCCGCTGCCTGTGGGGCTGAACAACCCTAGTTCAGGCGACATGTACCAAGAACTGCTGTAACCGTCGTAATAATATTCCGCTCCTGTCTGATGAAGCACGTAGCTGTGCCCTATCATCGAAGTCGCTGAGAATGATGTGCTTTCCCTTACGCCGACCATCAGCGAGATATATCCGTCCGTAGCGTCCGTGTCAACCATAACGACGACATTGCCGCCTATGGCCACATAGCCGCTGATGCCTGCCGGCTGCCCTTCATAAAGAACGTTTAACGCGCCGTCGGAGGCGAGCGTGTATTGATATGTGCCGCCCTGATTTGCTATTCGCGCCGAGGAAGACGAAAGAGTAGTCATGCTGATATTGCCCGAACTGTCAAGCGTCGCGCGCTGTCTCTTGATGACCGGATGCCCGGAGTTGTCGATTGACTCCGCCTCGCAGTAATATCCGTCCCAGTAACAGCCTGACGCCATCTCGCAATTCGTCTGGTCGGTGTAAGATGAGCAAACACCGGCGCCGGCCCCAATCCTCGGTACGATGGACTGCCCGACTTCGGCGCCGTATTCGTTGATAATGTAAGACCCGGCTGCTCCAGACATTGTCATGCCCGTGCCTTTTTTCACCACAATGTCCACACAATTCGACTGTCCTTCAATCATTTCATATTCTGAGTTCACAGCAATGCTTCCGTCCGCTGTTATGGTTCCGTACAGGTAAGGGCTGGACTCTTCCGGGTCGCTGTCAACTATCATCAATGTCCCGTCAGCAAGCACATAGTACGTGAAAGTTCCTGTTGTTGAGTCTTCCGGATCAATGTACGAAGTAGCTATATTATTCCATGTGCCTGTGCCGTCGCCGCTTGATGTTATGAGATACTTTTCAGTGTTAAACCACGAGTAGCCTCCGGAGCCGCCCGGGCAGATGCTCATGCCGACGTACTGGCCTGTCAGCCGCGCGTTGTCGAACACCCTGTTATCCACTTCAGGCATTGTGGTGAATGTCCCGGTGAAAGGATTCGCGGGGACGGGCATCGGCTCCCCGCCTGATGTCAGCAGGGTGGAGGGAACTATCAGGCTGATGCCGAATGTCGTTTCCGGCACAAGCGGATACACTTCATTAGACACAAGCGTCTCCGTCGGGAACAGCGTGAAGGAGAGCGTGTCGTTCGGCAGTGTCGTAGTTGTCCATGAGAACGTGCCGTAATACATCGCGTTTGTTCTGTCTATGGTCACAGGATACTGACCGCCGGTAATTGTAACGCTGAAAGCGGCGGCCTGAAGAGTCGCGCTGTCGTTGAGATTCACGCTCGTGTCCATGCTGCGATTGAAAACGATCCCGAAAACCGTTTCATCGTAAGGCACATTGAGAGCGCCGTTGGCCGGTATAATCCCGAGCGCACGCGGCGCGAGGCCTGCCCCGCTGATAATTCCGCGAAGATTGGCTTCAAGCCCTTCTTCGAGCCAGTTGGCCGGATCGAACGGATCGCCGTTGGTGTAATAATCGCTGGTGTACTGATACCCTATTTCTGGGTTGGAGATTAACATATTGTCAACTTGCGTTCCGATGGCAGTCTTCACCGCGGATGTGATCACGCTAGTGTTCGACAAAGCCACGCCGTTGCTCTTTGCGTAATACATCAGAGCGAGAGCCTTCATGGTCGAAGCGGTGTTCACCGCAACGTCCGCTGTGACTCCGTCGCGTATCGTGTCAACCAAAGCGCCCACGTGCGCGAATGTCGATGAGGTCTGTCCTGCCACGCGCGCCCCTTGATTGTCGCTTGACGACACGTGTGCCGCCACTATGTAGTTGGAGCCGACTGGGATGCTCGTGATGAAGAACGTCCCGGTCATCTTGAGCGTCGTTTCGTTGTACGTCAACGTGGATGTCGTGCTCGCGACCGTAGTCGGAGCGCCTGTGGCGCCGTGGCTGGTCACGTTGATGACCGCGTTGTACGAGTATGATTCTCCCGATGTGTTCGCGTCTCTGGGCAACTCGATTCTGAGTTTC
>JAKQBV010000410.1 GCA_029573925.1 bacterium | reverse complement strand
GGTTTCATCCGCGTTGACGGCCATGCCCCACGGAGACTTGAAGTCGCCGACTTCGGTGGCGACCTCAATGCCGGGCGCGGAGCCTCTTCCGCACGAGGAAACCGAAAGCGCGACTAGAGCCAACGCCGCGAACATGGCCGCCGCGCGCGCTCTTACGGCTAAAAGCTTCAAGAAATGTTTACAGGGATATTCCCGCATCTGGCGGCCACCGTCCGGGTTTTATCTTATAGGTTGTCTGTGTATTGCGCCCGAAGCGGCTGATGTCACAAACACGTATTCATCCGAGGCGACCATGTGCGTCGGATTTTCGGGAACAGAGAAATTATCCACGGCATTGCCAGTGTCCGCGTCAATGACGAGAACCTTAGAGTTTGCCGAGCAGAGTAGAAAAACATATTCTTCCGAGGGGTCTTTCGCAAGTTCCGTCGGGCGGATGCAGGACATGAAACTCTGCGTTGTCGCGACCGAAGCCATGTTTGAGGCGATTCCGTCGTCGTCCAAAATAATTCTTAGCAGCGGCTGCGAGTCCGAATCCCCCGTCGAGTCTCCGTAGCAGGACACGTACATCGTGTTGTCAGACATCAGAAGCATGCTCCTAGGCTCTTTGCACGTCGGCGTGGTCATCCCCATCTGCGCGGGGGTCAGGCACATGCCGTCGCTCGTGTCGCAATAGCCCCTGACGCTTGATAGCCCTATTATCGTCGGGGTCTCGCATATATTGTTTTTGCAGATTCCGGAAGAGCAGTTGCTGTTCTGCGCACATGGGCAGCCCGACCTGTTGGCGGTTGAGCCGGAGCATGCCGCCGCGCAGACGGGCAGTATGAAGCTCTGGTCGCAATAACCGCTGTTGCAGTTGCCGTTAGCTGTGCAGGCGCACGAGTTCTTGTTGCCGGACGTCCCGGCGCAATAACCTTGCGTCTGGCCGTTAAATGTGTATTCGGTGTGGTTGTCTTCTCTGAAGTCCGTAGCGTTGAACACGTTAATCCTGTTGTTCGACGGCTCCAGCATATATCCTATGCCCCGGTTCTCGTCGAAGTTTATCCTGTAGGCCTTTCTGGTCGAGTAAACTGACATCCCGCCGAGGACTTCGTCATCGTCGGCGTCCACCATCGACACAATGCCCGTTGTCGTGAGGCCGACCACGTAGAATATGTTGTTCACCGCGTCCAGCGTAATATTCCGGGGATTCCTAATTAGCGCGCTTGGGGCTTCGATATTGATCTCGTTTACGACTTTCATCTGAGCGATGTCTATGACGGAGACGTAAGAGCCGATGCGTCTCACTTGGGACGGGTCATAGGCCGAAATCGCGCATGAGTTTGAGTCCAGCATGGTGTCGCTGTCGTGGGTGACGTAGAGCTTCGTGTAGTCCCTGTTGAACGCCAGATATCTTGGGCCGCATATCACGCGTATGCTTCCGACGGAACTCATTGTGGCGGCGTTGAAGACCTCCACGGTGTTGTAACCGTTGTTGGCGACGTACAGCCGGGAGCCGTCTTCGTTGAGCGCCATTCCCCACGGAGCCCTGCCCGCGCCTATCATGTAATCCGTGTTGTCAACCCGCCCTTTGCCCGTTCCGCAGGACGAGCAGGCAAACGCGCACAGCGCGATTAGAATGAATGCCGGAGCGAATCTCCGCGCCCTTGCTCCGGCTTTTGCTGTCTGTTTGATTCTCATTTTCTGGTTTGTTGCCCCTCGGTCAGAATTGTGTCGATATCTTCAGCATGATTTTCTGTTCGTCGACCACCGGATATTTGGCGTACGTGTATCCGCTCTCGAAACTGCCCGCCGTCGTCGCCTTGTAATATTTGTCCCTTGCCATGTCGGTGTCGTAATTCTTTTCGTAGTAAAAGAGGACGCTGGTCGAGCCGGTAAGTTTGTAATCCACTTTATGAGTCGTCTTGAAAGATTTTCCTGTCGGGGCGAGGTCGCTTATGATTGTCGCCACGTCCGGCAGCGACGGGAAATCGACGCTGAGCTTAATGTCCGATATGTCGAAAGACGCTGTATAGTTCGCCCTCTTGGATGTTTTCCATTCGATTTTGTAGCTCTGAGTCACCATTTTGAAATCCAGTTTTAGGGACACGTCGCCCGTTTCCGGGAACGCGTCGAAGCAGGTGTATTTGCCGTTGCCCATCACCCTGTCTATCATCGCGCCGTGGTCGTCCATGATGTCCACTATGTTGCCGTCCAAGCATGATTCGGGAAGCGCGGCCTTGATTGCCGTCGAACTGAAATTGAAAATTATTTTGTCGGAAAGGTAATACTTGAGTCCGTTGTTCCAGACGTTGAGGCTGAGCATCTCTCGCCTCGTGTTCACTTTTGCGATGAAGTTGGAAAGAACCGATATGGATGTGCCTTTGGAACTGTTGCTGCTCAAGCCGTAAGCCACCGCTCCGGGATCGAAATACATGGGCTTGATTTCGTTGCCGGTCACGTACATGGAATTGAACGAGAAGTTCTTGTCCTGTATCTTGTCTATCGCGACCCTGCCCAGATATAACTCCATGCTCTGTATCGATATCGGCAGGAATGAAAGTCCGCTGAGGAGGTCGCCTCCCGCCGATTCTTTTTCATCTTTGTCGAAATCGTTTCCTCCGGCGGAGCCGAGGTCCAGTCCGGGGAGCCCGAAGTATTTTGTGACGAACTCCGGCCCTAGCCGGGCATAGCCGAGGGGGAACACGCTGACCGGGCCTCTCGAAAAATCAAGAAGCATCAGGAACGCGTCGTCCTGATCGTTCCTTTCCTTTGAGGGGAACCATTTTGCGTATTTTAAGCTCATGTCGTTCGTGTCTACGATTTCCGAGCCTTCGGGCAGGTTGTCCTCATCCATCCATGCCGGTAGGTATGTTCCGTCCTTCACCACTCCATATCCCGGTTTGTAATATGTGCTGTGCGCGTACTCCGTCGTTACGGTAACTCCGAATTTCAGAGGGTATCTTATAAAGACGCTGGTTACGCTGTTTTTTTCCGGAGGCAGGCAGAACATGTCTTTGTACACTTCGTCGTTGGCCATTTTGTTGGAAACGGAAGGGTCGGGCCAGTTGTTCAGATCGATCCATCTGCCCGGCTCGCAACCTGTCAGATAGTTGCCCATCCAGCCGTAGAAGTTCGTGTGCGGGTCGTCAAACATGAATATTTTCTGGATGTTGCCCATCGATGCCGGCTCTCCGAACACGCTTCCTTGCATGTTGAAGCCGTACAAATATCTGTCGTAAATGGTGTCGTCTCCGTGTTTATGCAACGGCGCGTCGCCCAGCAGCAGGGGATAATGCTGAGCCACTCTTCCGCCGAACATGTTCAGATTGTAGTCGTTCAGCTTGAAGCTTGCGCCTACGCCCTGAATCTGCCTTCCGAAAATCGTCAAGGGCGAATACATAACCGAGACGTCTCCTGCGCTCAATGTTTCGAGCCTGAAATTCTTCATTTTAGACGGGTCTTGCGGCTTGTTTATATATTTCAAAGCGACATTTTTGATAGTCAGCGGAGTGTTCGAGCCTTCGATATAGCCGAAATATCCTTTTCTCCCTCCGAGGCTTGTGTAGGCTTCCAATTCGGAAGAGAAAGTCATGTTCGCGTCCGCGTCAGGCTTGCTGTCCAGTTTCAGTTTCAGCCTGTTGTAAAGTTTGGTCAATCCGTAAGTGGGGGTGCTGACTTTCTCATAAGTCATTGAGTCGCCGTCATAATAAGCGACCTGCGATTCGACATAATCTTGAAGGATATCCCTCGTTTTGAAGAATACCTCGTCAACTCCGGTTATCCTGAACCGCTCGTCTTCGCGCTTGAGAGCGTTGATAGAGCGCTCATTCTTGAGGGCCAGTTTTTCGACGTCCTTGATTTTTTTCTCTAAGTTTTTATTTGTTTCTTTCATTTCCTTCTGGAAATCGTTCACAAGATTTTCAAGGGTTTCGATTTCCTTCTGGGAAAGCTCGATTGTTTTCTTCACCTCTTCGAGTTTTTCCTCCCATTGCGGTTCGGGAGGCGCGGTAGGTTCGGCTTGAGGTTCCGGTTCGGGCGAGATTGCAGGCTCTTCCATGATTTTCATCGCGCGGGGGCCTGTGCGGGTAAGGGTCACGTTTCCGCCTTCGGCGCGAATGGTGACGTCTTTATTCGGCGGCGTCACAAGAGAAGGCAGCGGAGGGGTGACTCTTCTGATTGCGGCTTCCGGCTGCGCGGCGGGCTGGGAAATCTGTCCGACTGAGACTTCGACGGGTTTCTGAACTCTCACGAGCCGGCTGGAGGTTATCTGTCCCGTTCCGTGCCATTCTAGGTAGGAATCCAGCAGTTTGTTGACCGCGACGGCCATTTCTCTTCTCGTCATCGGCTCTGAACTGTTCAGCTTGGAAGCGTCATACCCATCCAGCATGCCGATAGAGGCGAAGTGGGAAACGGCCCCGTACGACCAGTGGTTTCTGGGTATCAGCGAGTCGGGGCCTTGAATGTGGTTGTACAGCCTGTCGAGCTGTTCGAAAGTGTCGCCGGACATCTCGACCGGGGGTTTCTCGATACTGATTGATTCAGCGCGCGCCGGAACCGCCCGGAACGCGCAGAAAAGCGTCGCCACTATTGCGCATGATATGTTGAATGATTTTTTCATACTATGTGTCAGATTCTTTCTCTATATAATAAATTGCTTATCAATAAAAAAAAACAGCCTCAAAGGTCATGGGGATTTTATCAAATGCCGTATATAAATTCAATGCAAAAGGTTTGAAAAAAAATATGTTTTTTTATTGTAAACGAAAAATTTGTCTGCTAGAATGATTCGGCTTGCCTGAAGGAAGGCGGGCTGTTACACTATTTGCGGGGTGAAAGCATGTCAGCGATAATAAAGATAGGCGGAAAGCAGTTTACAGTCAAGGAAGGCGATGTCATCCGCGTTGAAAAGATGGACGGAGAGCTTGGCCAGACAGTGAAGATAGACTCTGTGATGGCGCTGATCGGCGGAGAGGAACCGAAGTTCGGCTCTCCTTTCGTGCAGGGGGCAAGCGTCGAAGCCAGAGTGAAGCGGCAGGGCCGCGCGAAGAAAATCTTCGTCTTCAGGTACAAACCCAAAAAACGCATCAGGACGAAGACGGGCCACAGGCAGCATTACACCGAGCTTGAGATAGACAAAATCATCACGGCATAAACGACAATGATGCCCGGAGCGGTTTATCCGGGCGCGGAGGCATAGAGATGGCGCATAAAAAAGGACAGGGAAGCTCGACAAACGGACGCGACAGCCAGCCGAAGATGCGCGGCGTCAAAAAGTTCGGCGGGGAAACGGTCAAGCCGGGCAATATCATCATCCGCCAGTGCGGCACGAAAATCATGCCGGGCAGCAACGTCGGCATGGGCAAAGACTACACCATTTATTCTCTTATCGACGGCAGGGTGGAGTTCGAGCGCGTGGGCAAGAACAGAAAGAAAGTCAGTGTGACCGCCGGTTGAGAGGCCGACTCGCGAACGCCGCGAGCAGCGACTTTGAATAAAACAAGCGCGATCCCCAAGGTCGCGCTTTTTTCATGCCATGACCACGAGGGGGCGATTGATTCAGAGGCATTCCCCAATCCTCGAAGACAAATCGATTTTTTTCAGGCTTACTCTGGTCGGCGACTTTATAATCGAACGGAGAGCTATCAGTGTTTCGGGAACGATTGAAAAATTCCCCGCATGAACTAATAATTAGAAAATGACATTAGGGCCTGATGACTCGCGCGGAAGCGCGCTGCGCGACAACTATGACAGGAACATCAACTATCTGCGGGTTTCTGTGACGGATCGTTGCAACATGCGGTGCGTCTATTGCATCCCCGAAGGCGCCGAATTCATTCCCCACGAGGAAATCCTCACTTACGACGAGATAGAGAGAATAGTGAAGATTGGCGCGGGCGCGGGCATCAGGAAAGTCCGCCTCACCGGCGGCGAGCCTTTGGCAAGAAAAAACGTCGAGCGCCTAGTGGCCCAACTCTCGCGGATCGATTCTCTGGAAGACCTCTCGCTAACCACGAACGGGCTGCTGCTGGCTGAACAAGCTGAAGCCCTCGCCGCAGCCGGGCTGAAGCGCGTAAACGTCAGCCTAGACACTCTGGACCCGGCGAAGTTCAGCGAGATATGCAGGCGGGGGGATATCGGCGCGGTCATCGACGGGATACGCGCGGCGGGCGCGGCGGGTCTCCGCCCAGTCAAGGTGAACGCGGTGGTGATGCGAGGACGCAACGAAAACGAGGCCGCCGACTTCATCAGGTTTGCTCTCGACGAGGGCGTGGTCGTCAGGTTCATCGAGTACATGCCTTTCAACAGGGACGAGGAATGGCGCGCCAGATACGTTTCGCGCGACGAAACAATCGCCTCCCTCGGCTCGCTGATAGACGCTTCCGACGGGGGAAGAACCGACCCTGGCGCGCCGGCGAGATATTTCAAAATCAAAGGCTCAGACGCCTCGGTGGGATTCATCAGCCCGATATCGCACGGGTTCTGCAACATGTGCAACAGGATGAGGCTCACCCCCGGAGGCCAGTTGCTCGCCTGCCTGTTGTCCCCTTCCGGGGTGGACGTGAAGGCTATAATGCGCTCCGGCGGCACAGACGACGAGATACGCGACGCGTTCCGGCGGGCGGCGGAATCGAAAGGGCCGAGGGGCAACTTCCCGGACGCTTCGCGCCCCATGCATTCCGTCGGCGGATGAGCCGCAGGCGGTCGGCCCGCCGCGAATTTTAAGGAGAATCGTTATGACAGGAGAGATAGTTTCGGTTAACGTGAGCGCGGGCAAGGGCGAGCGCAAGAAACCCGTCGAGTCCGTCGAGTTGCGGATCGGACACGGCATAGAGGGCGACGGGCACGCCGGCCCGGACCCGTTCAGGCAGGTCAGCATGCTAGCCATAGAAAGCATAGACAAAATGCGCGCCAAAGGCTTGGACGTCAACCCCGGAGACTTCGCGGAGAACATCACCACAAAAGGCCTCAACCTCTACGGCCTGCCCGTCGGAACCCGCCTGCGAAGCGGAGCAGTCGAACTGGAAGTCACCCAGATAGGCAAGGAATGCCACGACCGCTGCGCCATCTACTATCAGGCGGGCGACTGCGTCATGCCCCGCGAGGGCATTTTCGTAAAAACAATCGTCCCCGGCTCCCTCCGCGCGGGAGACGCCATAGCGATTGTCGAAAAATGACCGGCCCGATCCCGCGCGCGGAATCTGAATCCTCCGCAAGTTTTGATGTTTTTTGAAATCGATATTAATTGCGGATTAGAAACTCATCGTCAAATTTATTCCTGTTTCCATCACGCGGTCTTGTTCCGGCTGTTTCAGTTGTGATGTGTTGTTCCTCGGATAAGTCGTTCTGTACCAGAGGTCCACTCTGGAAATGTCTGTCAACCGGTATCTGTATGAGAAGTTCGACTTGAATTTTCTGCCTTGAGGCACAAGGTCGGATATCGTAGTGTTCACTTCGTCTACGCTTGTGACCACATTAAGTCTGATGTCGTCAAATCCGAAGATATAAGTCAGGTCGGATTTTTTCGATGTTCGCCAAGACAATTCATACTCTTGAGATTTCATGCCGAAGCGGAGCATTATGGAAAGGTCCTGAGAGTCGTAAGTTGGCGAATCGGGATTGCAGTCGGCTATGCCGTTTCCGATGAATTTGTCTATCACGTTGCCTTGGTCGTCCACGATGCTCGTGTAATTTCCGTCCACGCACGTAGGGCCTAGCCCGGCTTTAACAATGCTGTATTTTCCGGAAAGAGTTATCTTGTCCGTCATGTAATAAGTGAACTTGTTGTCGAAGTAGGAGAGCTTCAGAAGCGCGTCAGGGTCCCTGTTGTTCAGCCTCTCGAACAGGTTGAAGCTGACAATCACTGCCATATCCCCGTTGTCCGCCACCGCTCCGGTGTCGAAATACATCGGTTTCCATTCTCCGCCGGTAACATACAGAATTTCATTCTGGAACTTTTTCTCAGGTCTCTTGTATGTTCCGCGCGCAAGATAAACCTCAAGGCTCTGAAGGTTGATCGGCAGTATGTCTATCCCGAAGCTGGATATGTCGAAGCCCGGCAGCCCGAATCGTCTGGAAACGAATTTTTCTCCGAGCTTCATGTGTCCGATGGGGAATATCTGAATAGGCCCTTTTGCATAGTCGAACAAAAGATAAAACGCGTCGTCCTGCGCGGTCTGGCTGGGAATCTCCACCCAGCTCACATATTTCTCCGCCATCGAGAAATCCGAGCCGTTAAACGGTGAAAACGCCAGCTTGAAGCCGTCCTTCTTATATGTGCTGTGTCCATACTCCGCAGTGACCTGCAATCCGGGAATCCGGGAGATTGGATATCTGAGAAAAATGCTGTTTACGGAGTTCTTCATGGGAGGTTTGAAAAACTTGTAATCGTCCAGTTCCCAATCTCCTCCTATTTCCTTGTTTGTTTGATACCAGCTTCCATACCATGACGGCGTTATGTCGTTGTGGTAGTCCTCCCATGTGGCGATTCGTGTGAATAGCAGAAGGGAGCTGGGGTTGCCGAAGATGCTCGTCTGCAGGCTATGCGCCTGTATGTATTCCCGGTTGAAATAAGAATCCGTCTGCCATTGGGAACACGATCCCCCTTGACAGTCTCCTGTCTTAATGTAATTTTTGCTGAAAGATGTTTCCCTGATCTTTCCCAAGTTGGATTTGATGGAGTAGTCATTCAGGGAAAACTCCATGCTTATGCCGTCGTATTTGACGCCCATGCCCGTAAGGAACCAAGCGCCGAAAGCGACTTCTCCTGCCGATATGTTTCTTAAAGTGAAGTTTCTCGGCCTGCTCGGAGTAAGGTTCTGATATTGCAGTAGAAAACCGTCTCCCGCGTACGCTAGCCTCGACCGTAGAGTCATGTCGTCGTTTTTCCGGGGCTTGCTGTACAGGTCCAGAGTCAACGCCTTGCTTGACACAGCGTATGAATCGTCATCGTTGTCGCCGTCGTCTGAAACATCCGTGACGTGTCTGGACGAGTATCCCGCGCTGGCGCTTCCGGTCACCTTGAACCTCTGCTGGTCGTCCTTGAGCCTGTCTATCTCTCTTTTATTCGTCAGAACCTGTTTCCTGACATCGGCGATTTCCTTCTTCATATCCTTTTCGAGATTTTTCAACACGTCTTTCTCTACGTAATCTATCAGGGCTTTGAGAATCTCGACGTCTTTTTCCGTCAGTTCTACCGACTTGGCTAGGTTTTCAAACTGTTTAGGAGGTTTGACAGGTTTCTTTTCGGGTTCGGGTTTCGAAGTTTCCGCCGGTTGTGGGGTAGCGGCGGGAGCGGCTGGAGTTTCCACTGGAGTTTGCGCCGGAGCGGCTTTTTCGAGAACGACCTGCATTTCCGCCGGGCCTCTGCGCTGGAATCTTATGTCGGGTTGTTCCCCGCGCGGGTCCCGCCATACGACTTCGCCGGTTTTGGGAGGGCGGGGCTGCGCGGGGACGGGAACTGCGGCAGCGGGGTAGGGCTGAGCGGGCGCTTCAGCGACAAGTCCTCCGGCGGGCGGCGCTATCAGCGCGCCTCGCGCGTCCGGCGTTATAGCAGCCGGAACCGACATCGGGACCGACACGAATTTTCCTTCCGCCACGTACCTGTTATAGTTGCTGACCAGTTTTGCGATTATTACGGACAACTCGTAGCGGGTGACAGGTCTGTCGCCTTTGAAATAGCCGTCCGCCTGTCCTTCCATCAGCCCGATATCGACGAGGTATCTGACCGCTTTATACGCCCAGTGGTCTGCGGGCACATCATCGAAAGCGCCCGGAGCCGACGCCTCCACAGGCGCGACCTGCCACAGCGGTTTCAGGGTGGACGAAGCTTTCTCGCTTTCAAGGAAATCCAGCGCGAAAGGGTCCTCCGCCCACGCGGCGGAAGGCGCAGGCGCGAAGACAGCTAGAACAGCCGTTGCCAGAGTCGCGACAATTGCACTTATTACAGAAAATCTCATTTTCAGCGATGTAGCCGATTCTCTATGTTATTGTAACTTACCCGACCGCGCTCAACACTAAAGCGCCACAGCCGTGATTCAGTATTGTATATAATGTAATCTATTAACACAATATAAAAAATGTCATCCCAGAGACAATTCCGTGTTTATTTTTTTCTCCGCAAAATAGCCGGTTTTAGATTGAATAGGCCGGGCAGGAAACATAAAAAAGCTATTCTGTGCTAAACAGTTAGTGTTTTATTGACTGTAAACCTGCCTGTAGTCCGTCATTCCACCGATGAGGTTGTAGACATTTTTGAATCCGGCTTTGACAAGAAAATCGGCGGCTGCCGCGCTGCGTCTCCCGGTTCGGCAGACGACCGCTATATCTTTATCTCTCGGCAGTTCGACGTATCTTTGCGGAAGCTCCGCCACAGGAATGTTCACAGCGTTTTTAATTGGAGCCGGGCCGGAGACAAGTTCCTCCGGATTTCTCACATCGAGAATCACAATGTCTTTTCCG
>JAKQBV010000409.1 GCA_029573925.1 bacterium | reverse complement strand
CGACAGGAATGAACTGCTTAATGAAATGGAGCAGATTCATAAAGGAGACGCGAACTGGAAAGATGGAAAGACATGGAGTCTCGTCTATTACGCGGGAGACGAGCACATGGAGTTCATAAAGAAAGCCTACACCATGTTCTTTTCTGAGAACGGATTGAATCCGATGGCGTTCCCAAGCCTGAAGAAATTTGAAAACGAAGTGATATCGATGGCGGCGGACATGTTGGGCGGCGACGGCGCGGTCGCCGGAAATATGACCACCGGAGGCACGGAAAGCATTCTGATGGCGGTGAAAACGTACCGACAGCGCGCGCGGGACAAGCAGCCTCAAATAAAAGCTCCCGAAATGATAGTGCCTGAAAGCGTTCATCCCGCGTTTGAAAAAGCCGCTCACTATTTTGATGTGAAAACCGTGCGCGTGCCTGTGGCCTCAGATTTCCGCGCTGACGTGGAAAAGATGAAGGCCGCGCTCACTGAAAATACGATATTGATGGTGGGTTCCGCGCCTTGTTATCCATACGGAAAAGTGGACCCTATCGAGGAGCTTTCATCATTCGCCGCGGAGCGGGGAATAGGATTTCACGTGGACGCGTGCCTCGGCGGTTTCTTATTGCCATTCGTCAAAGAGCTTGGCTATCCGGTTCCTGCGTTCGATTTCAGCGTTCCGGGCGTGACTTCCATATCCGCGGACATTCATAAATACGGTTTTGCGGCGAAAGGGGCCTCGACTGTTCTTTACAGAAACTCGGAACTGCGCAAATATCAGTTTTTCGTGTTCACCGACTGGTGCGGCGGAATATACGCTTCCCCGACAATGACGGGAACTAGGGCGGGCGGCTCTCTGGCTGCGGCATGGGCGACAATGAAGGCTCTCGGAAGAGATGGGTATAGACGAAACGCCGAAATAATCATGAAGACCGCTAAACTTTTGATTGCTGGCGTCAACTCGATTCCGGGCCTCCGAGTTCTCGGGGAGCCTGACACCGGAGTTTTCGCATTCGCTTCAGACGAAGTGGATATGTTCGCTGTGGGAGCCGTCATGGAACAGAAATTCGGATGGCATCTGGATATGCAGCCGGATCCGAGAGCGTGCCACATGATGGTGACTATGGCTCATGAAAAAGTTGTGGAACCTTATCTTAAGGACCTTAAAGCAGCCGTAGAATTCGTCCGCGCGAATCCCTCGTCTTCAAAAGAGGGGTCAGCCGCCATGTATGGCATGATGGCTACTATCCCGGACAGAGGCATGGCCAAACAGTTCACGCTGGAATTCCTGAACAGCCTGTACGGTTCCTTATAAGATTCGGATTGAGTTTCCGGATGGGAAATATGTTTTGAAGAACAAAAAAGGCCCCTCTCGCGAGGGGCCTTTTGATTTCTAGGAAATTGACTGCAATGTCACTCTTGGCCCAACACATATCTTACAAATCTTCTTACTCTAACCATTTCGCCAGTTTTGGCGATAGCAGCGGACAAGATGTCCGAAACCTTCTTATCCTGATCCCTTATGTAGCTTTGTTCGAGAAGGCAAACATCCTCGTAGAACCTTTTTAATTTGCCTTCGACGATCTTCGGGACGACCTTTTCAGGTTTGCCTTCGGCTAGAGTCTGTTCGGTGTAAATAGCGGACTCTTTCTCGATAACATCGGCGGGAACATCTTCCGGAGAAATCCATTTGGGGTCAGTGGCGGCGATTTGCATAGAGATTTCTCTAGCGAGGTCTTTGAAATCCTGAGTGCGGGCCACGAAATCGGTTTCGCAGTTCAGCTCGACCATGACGCCGATCTTGCCGCCGAGATGTATGTAGGAATCTATTACGCCTTCCTTGGAGGCTCTGTCGCCGCGTTTCGAGGCGACTTTAAGCCCTTTCTTGCGGAGGTAATCAATCGCTTTCTCCATATCTCCCGCGCATTCGTTGAGAGCTTCCTTGCAGTCCATCATGCCAAGCCCAGTAGCGTCCCGGAGCTCTTTAACCATTTGTGCCGTGATTGCCATTTCATATCTCCATTTCTCTCATGGTTTAGTTGGAAGTTTCTGCCTCTGACTGAAAAACTTCTTTTTCTTTCAAATCGATTTCCTCTTCAGCCTGAGCCGAGCGGGGCCTATCGTCTCCCTTTTCAGCGGCGGCGTCTTCTCTGTCGTCTTCAAAAGCCTTTTCGTCAATCTGAGTGTCGCGCTCTCCGGAAATGCAGGCGTCAGCTATCACTCTGGCGATTAGTCTGACCGCTCTTATAGCGTCGTCGTTGCCCGGAATAGGGTAGTCAACGCCTGTTGGATCGCAGTTGGTGTCGACAAGCGCCACAACGGGGATGCCGAGTTTTTTAGCCTCGCTGAAAGCGATCTGTTCTTTCCGAAGGTCAACAATGAACATGCAACTGGGAATCGTCGCCATATTCTGGACGCCTCCCAGATATTTGCGCAATCTGGCAAGTTGAGTCCGCAGCATCTTCGCTTCTTTCTTGCCCATCGTGTCGAAATAGCCTTCCTGTTCCTTGCGTTCAAGCTCGTTAAGTTTCGCCACGCGTTTTGCGATAGTGCCGAAGTTGGTGAGCATTCCGCCCAGCCATCTCTGGCTGACGTATGCCATTCCGCATCTCTCGGCCTCTTCGCGAATCGCGTCGCACGCTTGCTTCTTCGTGCCGACGAATATCACTCGACCGCCTTTGGCGACGACATTGCGCACGTAGTCATGCGCTTCAATCGTCCTTTTCAATGTTTGCTGAAGGTCGAGTATGTATATTCCGTTCCTCTCCTGAAAGATGAACGGTTTCATCTTCGGGTTCCAGCGTCTTGTCTGGTG
>JAKQBV010000402.1 GCA_029573925.1 bacterium | reverse complement strand
CAGCCACCGCCGGTATCTCTTCCAGAACCTCCTTCGCCGATTCAGGATGAAGATTCGCAAGGAAGGAAAGCGCGTCAGGCTCTTCGAGATCAAAGTATTCAAAACCTCCGCCGGACTCGAGCATTTCTCTTATCCGCTCCCAATGAATCATCCCGCAGACGAAGAGAACGCGCCGTTCAAAACAGTTGAGACGGCGCAGGCTCGCCGCCATGTGCTGCTCCCGCATATAGTCGAGCGAGCCTATCTCGCTTAACGGCACGCGCTCCATCGTTTTCTCATAATAAGCGGCGGCTCCGATTCTCGGCAGCGCCCAATCATCCGGGGTGTGCCTCAGTTCAGGCCCCGCAAGGTCGAATCTGTTAAGATCGATGAAATGAACCGGGATTCGTCTTTCGAGTCCGATTCTGACTGAATGGACGATGGCGTCGCAAGGATCTATTGGGATGTAGGAATAGTCCTCTCCGTCCTGCGAAGCGCACGCCACAGTCAAGTTCGGGAGCCTCTTGACGCCTTGAACAATCAGGCGCTTCAACGCCTGCGGGAACTCCACCGCGATTATTTCGGGTTTAAATTCCTCTATAAGACGCTGCGCGCGCAACGCAAAATAATATCTTGAATGAACGACAGGCGCGCATAGTATATTGCCATGCCGGAAGATGTTGTCGTCGATTTCGTCGAACATCATTGAGCCTCTGATAAACGGCCCTTCGCTCAGTTCTCGTCAAAATCCAAGTTGTCGATGGGAAACTCTCCCTCGATGAATAATTCCCGGTCGGGAAGCTCGTCTTCAAGAGAAGGATTCAGATAACGCAGCGCGTCCTGTCCGAGAACGCTGTTAATCGAGAACGCCAGCCTATCGGACTGAGAGCTTTGTTCCGCCTCCGCCAGCTTCACCGCGAATCTAAGTATGTTGATTCCGTCCCTAACTGTGTAAGGCTCTCCGAACATGTGCGCCCTCTGCAGAAAATCAACCACCGTCTCGAGCACGTTGTCTTCCGCAGGCGCGCAGTTCCTTCTTAATATCTCAAGCTCTTCCTCCCGTTCGGGAAAAAACATCTCTATTGAAGGTTGCAGTCTCGAATGAATATACTCAGGTATTTCGTACGCGCTGGAATCGTCGTTCATCGTCACGCACAAGATGAAATCCGGGTGGGCATGAATCTTTATGCCTGCGACGACGCTTTCAACATACCTGCGGTTGTCAAGCAGAGGAGCGAGTGATGCCCAGCTTTTTTCGCTCATCCTGTTGCCTTCGTCAAGCACGCACGCCTGCCCTTTTACCATAGCCGTCACAAGGCTCGAAGCGTGATATTTTATCTTTCCCTCCGACGATATCACAGGGGTAATAATCAGGTCTTCCGGACGGGTGTCCATCGTGCATTGAAATATGTACACGTCCCTGTTCATCTTTATCTTCGCGGCCGCGTACGCCAGCGACGTCTTGCCCACTCCGGGTTTGCCTATGAGACGAGGGCTCATCGGCAAATCATTCTCGTCGATCTTCAACCACGCGGCGCTCAACTGCCTCAACAGGTCTTCCCCGCCGACCCAGTCAATCTTTATCTCGTCAGGGTGCGAAAGCGAAAGCTCGACCCCGTCTATCACGATCGTTTTCATTTCGAGATACCGTCTTTCACAAAGTTATCCAATATATTAACGAGCAATCCTGATTTGTCGATACCGGGCGCGCCGCCGCAGCTACGCTCTAGCTAGTCGCAGGACCGCAATCCGACGAGACCGCTGAAATTCCCTCTCCCGCTCAGAACGGCAACTGCTCCCTCTGCAGGCTCACCATCTCGTCGAACATTCGCCTGCAACTCTTCTCGTCTGGAGGCGACAACGGGTCGGCGACCAGCGCCTCAAACGCAAGTTCCGGGTCTCCATTAATAGCTGAATCCACGATTTTGTCCTGAAGGCCGACCTGAAGCCTCATAATTTCCGCTAAAGGCTCATGGATCGGAGGAACAGTCTCAGGAAGCAGATTCCTGCTGTCGCATCTCGACGGAACCTCGACTATGCAGCCTTCGGGCATGTTGGGAACGTATCCCTTATTCGGCACATTGACGGCGTTGAAACGGGCGCTCGTGTCTCCCGTAGCCATAGCCTGAATAATCGGAACCTGTTCTTCAGGAGACATCGGAAGCATCTTTACGGGCAGCCAGAAAAGCCCGTTCGCGTACTGCTCGCTGAGCCACCCACGCGCCTTCCAATCAAAGTGATAAAACTTGTGCGGGTTGTACATCGGCCCGGCTTCCTCGGATACGAACGGCAGGTATTCCCCTATATGGCTGTCCGAACTGGTCGGATACAACCCGAACTCCCTGAAACACCTGCGCACAAGCGGCTGATGCAGAAACGGCAGCAGCTTGGCGTGCGTCCTCAACTTCGGATACAGGTCTTCTCCCGTTTCGGCGTTCTCAATTTCGTAGAACCACGTGAAATGGTTGATGCCTGAAGCGTTCGCGCGAATCTTGGCCGGAGGAAGAAGCAACATGGAAACAAGCCGAGCGAACCCGCCGCCGAACTCGTGGCACATGCCGACCGCGCGCAGTTTCGTCGCTCTGCTTATCGCCAGCGTCACTCTGCTCATCGGATTCGTCAGGTTCAGAAGAAAAGCATCCGGAGCCGTTCTTTCTATCTGACGACAGATTTCAAGAATGAGTTTTATCGACCTCAGCGAATGGAACACACCGCCGGGCCCGCCGTTTTCCCCCATCACTTGAGTCGAGCCGTGCTTCTTGGGAATCTCCAGATCTTCTTTCCATCGCTCCCAGCGCCCGACCTCGACGGACGTCATGATATATTCCGCTCCCGCGACGCCCCTTTCGGTGTCCTGCTCTCTCTCGATGATTATCGGATTGCCGCACGCCTCGTTTATCCGGCTGGCTATCGCCCATGCGACATCCAGTTTTTTCTCGTCCGTGTCCACGAGCACAAGCGTCGAGCCTTTGAGTTTCTCTGACCTTATCACGTCATATGTCATGATAGGCCCGAACGACATCCCGCCCGCTCCTACCAAAGCAATCCTTACCTGCGCGCTGTCCATTATATTTCCCTCCCATTAAGTTTATGCCGAAAACGCCAGCGGATAAATTATATCACCATCGGTCAATATATAAATAGCGGCGGCTTCTCATCGCCGACCGCAACAATATAAAAAGTTTTCAAAGTGGTTTTAAATGTTCTTTTCACAACCTTGATAGGCATAAGTCTGCGTAGATACAGGCTGCTTCTCGAAACCATCTCCAATGATGCATCCGCGCTTCCCGGAGCTTTCGGCGACCCTTGTTTGTAAAGAACGAAGTTCGGCAAAATCGGGTTTTCAAGTTTTTTTCGGAAGGGAAGCGGGAAAACCTGTTATTTGAAAAATGGTTTCCTCGCAAACTCTGGAAAGTTTCATTCATTATTCCATGCGACGCAATCGCTTCTTTCACGGGCGCGGTTGCCAATTTCGTTCAAAGCTGTGAAAATATATCGGCGGCGTTATGCCGAATTGAAAAGGCAACACATCCGCGCCCGTAGCTCAACGGATAGAGCATCAGACTTCGAATCTGAGGGTTGGGAGTTCGAATCTCTCCGGGCGCACTAAACACTTAGACCGATGATTTCCGCGTTTTCCCCTTCAAGTTAAACCCGCGCTATCCGCCTACGTCGAAAATTCCCGCCCGGTTCCCTCACTCGCTCCCATAACCTTGCCAGTTTTGAGACGAGATGTATTTCCACAAAACCCCGCCCAACACAATAGCTATTCCGATTAGTATTAATCCTCTTGAGGCAGGACCAAGAAGCAATTTTCCGATTCCGAACAATGCGCAATAAACGGCCGCAATGGACACCACGTAAGCAAACACGGATTGAGCAGGGCCGGGGTCCTTTTCGGCTCCGGGGATATCCTTGCTTATCAACCGCCATCCGGGGCCTCCCGGTCTCACTTTCCTGTAGAACGCGGTCAGTTTCTCTTTTGAAACCGGTTTCGTTAAGAATGTCGCCGCAAAAGCGACCGTCAATGCCACCGGCACAATATAAATCAGAGCAAGAGGGTATGGAACTTTAAAAATCCCTCTGACGACATACGTCATGGACAAAGCCGCTGTCATCGCTCCGATTTCGCTCCATGCGTTTATTCTCCACCAGAACCATCGAAGGATATATACTATCGCCAATCCTCCGTATATCGCCGACACCACATACCATGCGTCAGCGATCGAGTCCATCATCATCGTAACCCCTGCCCCGCACGACGCTATGAGAACAGTCGCCACCCAAGACGCCACAATATAATGACGATCCGACGCTTCCTTCTTTATGAATCTTTTGTAAATATCATTCACAATATAAGACGCGCCCCAGTTCAAGTGGGTGTCTATCGTGCTCATGTACGCCGCGAAAAATGAAGCCAGCACCAGTCCGAGCATCCCGACAGGAAGATATTTCAACATCACCTTCACATATCCAAGCTCCGGGTCTGGATACACCCCGGCCGCGTCCGGAATGTAGGGAAACAGAATTGCCGCGCAA
>JAKQBV010000386.1 GCA_029573925.1 bacterium | reverse complement strand
GCTATTAAAGCGGCGGCAATCGCGCGAATAATAACTTTTGTGTTTGTTTTTGAAAATAGCAGCACCGCAATAAATCCCGCAGACGCCGCAATAATCGCGCCTCGCGAGCCGGTAAGCAACAGCGCAAAAAGCATTAATGCTGCGGAAACTAGAAATTGATATTTCTTTGATTTTGAAAGTTTGAAAACAAAAGGCGCGCAAGACGCGGCTGGCAGCGCGATGCTCAACCATAACGCCAACAGATTGGAGTTGCCGAAGATGGAGTAAACTCTAAGAGATTGGACAGGAGAGTTTGCTCCTCTTGCCCCTCCGGGTAGAAAATCCAGTCCGTAATATTGAAAGATGCCGTGGATGGAAAAAAGCGCACCGATGCCAGCAATCGTCGTAAAGACGGAGATTAAACCGCCTTCATAGTCGATGTCGCTCCACATGACTAGATAATATAAAACCGATAATATCAAAGGCATTCTGAGTTCGCTCAGAGAATATGCAGGATTTCCGTTAAAGATGGAACTGGCCACTAGAGAAATAACCCAAAGAGAAAGAAATAAACCGGGGAGAGGCGGCATAAAAGCGGGTCTGATTTTCTTCAGAAAAGCGAGCGATATTAATGCTGCGCAAAGTATTGTGACGACTAATCCCGCCGCCGCGTCGGATGGGGTGATGAAATTGTCGCAAATCCATTTGCCGGAAATTGACGCTCCGCTTGGTCCAGCGGCGGTTCGCAACAAGAGGTCTGCGACGCCCATAGCTCCGATGACAAAAACAGCATTGACCGAATGAATTGAGAGAATAAGATTTTTTAGTTTCATAAATTATGATTCTCAAGTTTGCGAAGCGATATTTTGATTCTAATCATTTGTTTCAAGGTTGATAACACATTGCTTGGTTTGACAGTAGCTTTGCCGCCGCGACGCGCAAAGTGCGTCACGCCTATCTCCGCAATTCTCATTCCGCAGGCTTTCGCTTTTGCGAGTATTTCCGCGTCCACAAAAAAGTTGTCAGATTCAATCCTGATTGAGTCGAAAACCTCTTTTTTGAAGATTTTGAAAGCGCAATTCACATCTCTGACACGCAAGCCGAAGACAAACCTGAAAATAATATTAAAACATTTTGAAACGATTATACGTATTAAATTGTCAGCGCGATGCATTCGATAGCCCGCGACAATGTCGTGCTCTTCCGATAACGGCAACAGCAAAGATATCTCTTCGGCATCGAATTGAAGATCGCAATCAGTATAAAAGATCAGATTCATTGATGACGCTTCGAATCCCGTTCTTAAAGCCGCTCCGTACCCGATATTCATGCCGTGTGAGATAAGTTTGACTTCCGGCTGATGCGAAGATATCTCGCGAACGATATCCGCTGTCGCGTCGGAACTGCCGTCATCCACGACAATTACTTCATAACGAGAACAATGATTCCGCAACGCGCTGAGAGCCTCCGTGATCGCCGTCTCAACGCATTCCTCTTCGTTAAAAGCCGGAATCACGCATGATATTGCCCGGTTCTTTTTTCCTAGCGCATCATTCATTCCCCATATTCCCCGCGCCAATAGAATTTAAAAGACGCTTATAAGAAGAATCAATTTCAGAGGCAGACTTAAAAGAACTCAGAGCTTTATCGGCATTTCCTTTTGCGAGATAGGCTTCGCCTTTAAGAGCGTGCAGCGCCGCGTCGTTGTTGTTCTGTGACAGAGCGATATCAGAAAACGCAATAACTTTGTCCCAGTTGTTCTCATGTTTCATGACATTCGCGAGCGCGGTTGCAGCAGCGAAATTCCGTTTGCTGGAATTGAAAGCTCGTTCGAGTTCAATTAGAAAAAGCATTCTTGTTTCAGGATTCAGATTCTCCCAATTTTTTGAGAGCTCAACGGCCGCGCCGGGAGTTAAAGCTGTTTCAAACGAATAAGAAGATATCAGTTTGTTATGAACTGGGATATCTTTTGCGATTACAATGGCGTTGGAATCCCAAAATACTATTTTCCAATCGACATTTGATTCAGCGAGTTTTTGCGCAAAATCAGAATGCTCGACTTTTATTATTGCAAACTGAATATTGTGATCGCCGCTTAGTTTCAACCATCGCGCCGTGAGTGGATTCTTTTCAAAAGAATTAAAGTCATTGCAGGTTTTTGAATGCTCAACGCAACGAAAAGGCTTATGTTTAGGATAAACGCCCCAAGACAAAGGCCCTGAAAAGATTGAAGGGTTATACATAGCGCCTTGAAATTCGTTTGAGTTAATAAAATCGATTGCTGATTCCGGATAAACAGCGTCGTTTATGCCTTCTCCCCAAACGAGAGAATCGTTTTTGGATACTGTGAAATAAGCTGACAAAGCGATCACAATGATGGAAACTAAAGAGGATGCAAAATAAGCCCCGCCTGTTTTGAAAAGCCTTTTGAAACCGCCGGATATGTTAATTGAAATAATCGGAGCGGAGAGCAGAAAAAAAACAGGAGCGCTTTCACGCGCAATATAAGCGAAAATCGCAGAAACAATAAAAACAGTTAAATGAAAAAAATTGAGATTGTTTCGTGAAAGGTAGAAACCTGCAATCCCCAGCGCGACGCAGACTATATATGCGATTCCCAGCGGGCTGGAAATCGGCAGTAATTCGATGACGGAAATAAATGGAATAGAGTATCCGTGAAACCAGTGGGGATTTAGGATTGTTGCGGCGATTGTGATAAGAAGCGTGACACCTAGCATTTTTAGCGATAAAGACGATATTGAAGGTTGGAATGACGGCGATCCTTTTTCGTTTAGGACGAAGGCGAAAATACTGCTGAATAATGCCGCAGATACAAGAAATATCGATATTGCTGCTGTCGGATGAAAATTCGCCCAGATTATTTGAGTGACAGGGATTATGAAAGCGGCCTGAAACGCTCGCTTGATGGATTTTGTGGATTTCGCGCCGGCTTCGTCATTCTTCAGTAATTGATTAAGCAAATAAAAAACCAAAACTAGGAAGAGGCAGAAGAACATATCCGGGGTATGGCCGGCAAGTTTGGGTCGAGCCGCCAGTATGGACGCAACAATCAAGGGAGCGGCCAAAACCGGGTCGGCGCCACCGTTGCGAGCGGCAAAAAACAGGGCGAAACAGATAAACAGTGAAATGGCGACAGCAAGTTTTTGAACGCCGGGGACGCCCGATTTTTCATAAGCAGCATAAAGATATAAATCGCCCATCCATTGATCATATCTTGGGGTTTCCGATGAACCCGGAGAGTAAAACAGATTTTCGGAAGGGAGTTTGGATGATACCGATGAATCCGCAGCGTTGGAGTATATCAACTCGCCGACTTTCAGATGAAACCAGTAATCAGGATTCCAAACTTTGACATAAGAAAAAGCGGCTGCGGCGGCGAGCGCTGTCAATAAACACAAACTTGCCGCGAATTTTCTAATTTGCTCTTCGGCGTTAGGCAATTCTCTTTTATCTTTCATCAATAGAATTATATCAAACTGCGGTTATCATAATACTAAACAATTTAATAATTGCTGAGATTTATTAGTGGAAACGAGAGAACAATCATTTAGATATGTAGTGAATACGCGTTCAGCAGACCAAAATAATCAGTTTTTGTACGCGCCTTTCATTTTTAAAGCCTCTATGCTCAACGACTCTTTAAGCATTGAAGCGCGAGGGTTTTCTGGAGACAGCTTTAGAATGTTGTCGCATTCGATAATAGCCTCTTCGATTCTATCAGTGTAATGATACAAACCTATTAAATAAAATCTAGCAGCCAAATTGTGTGGTTGGATGGTCAATCCGTGTTTGAAAGCGTCTTCCGCTTGTTCCGGCATGCCCGCGCGGAGATACACGACACCGAGATTGAAGTATGAATACTCGGAATTCGGGTTGAGTTGAGCCGAAGCGGATAAAAGCTTAATTGACGTTTCAAAATTGCCTTCTCTGGCGGACACGATGCCGAGATTTGTTATGGCTCTGTACAAGCTTCCGTATCTGCGGTCAGAAAGCGAGCCGTCTGACGCGATTCTAACGGCTAGGGTCAAGGCGCGTTTTGCGTCGTCCAGCCTGTCGGAATTCATATAAGCCACGCCCAGATTGACAAGAACTTTCGCGGAGACAGGAGCGCATGATTGAGCGGTCTCCCAGAAAACGACTTCGTTGTCCCATGCCTTGTTGCGGTTTTTTGTGGCGAATCCGGACGCGAAGATTGAGATCACAAGGATCAAAGACACGAACAAACGCGACAGAGAAGGATAAGGGTTGTCTCCGGATAAGAGAAATGTTTTTAACGCAAATGCGATGGCTAAAAGAAATCCCGGAACTGCGATGTAAAGATACCTCTCAGCCATAACCACCCCGATTGGGATAATATTGCTGACAGGCAGAAGGGCGAAAACAAACCAAGCGATTGCGAATCCGGCGGCCTTTTCTTTTCTCATTATGACGGCGCAGCATGTGGCGAATGCAACGATTGACAACAATGCCGACAGTGTAGACGCGTCTAAGATTCCGGGTG
>JAKQBV010000357.1 GCA_029573925.1 bacterium | reverse complement strand
CGGTGATAGAAAAGACGGGAGAGATGTTTTTCCAAACTTTCAATGTCAAGAAGATGCCGGTATCTGTGACGGACGACGGCCTGCCGTCCGGCGCGGCGCTCACCTATGGGTGGAGCGCGCTCGGCGACAACGCGTCGGGCGTGACCTTCGCCGATTCGTCGGCGCTGGACACCTCTGTTCATTTCCCCGGCAACGGCGTGTATCGTTTGAGCCTCGAGGCCTCCGACGGCGAATCCGCGTCTGAGGAGGTTTTCGATGCCACGGTGCATGTCCGCGGATTCTTGATTCAGATCCGCTGAGTCAGAGTGCGGAACGGCAATGGCCGCTTGTGACAATTCAAAGCATTTGCAGATATGAATAAAAGGATATCCGCCGCCGCTGTATTTTTCGTCTTATCGCTTCGCGCCGAAATTTTTTCTGTCGCGAACCTCTCCGACCGTGAAATCCGTGACGACCGCCCGGACGTCGCGTGGCGCGTCAATCACAACCGCCTGATCGGACTAAGGGCAGATGTCGAGATTTACCGCTGCCGAGGACTGATTGACGAGACCCCGAAATATCAGGCGGCGCTTGCTGCGGCGAACCGATTGCGCAGGGAGCACCCGGTCGTGATGTCCGGCGCCTTCAAAGGAACGGACGGTATCGTCAACTCGAATCCCAATTCGCTGTTCGCCAACGTTTTCGTCGACGGGGACAAGGCGAGCGTTGTCGTAACCAGCCGACACGGCGCCAAAGGGACGATCGCGCTTGCAGGCTGGATCCCGTCCGAACCGATTGACATCGAGGTCGGCGAAAACGAGGCCAAGGTTCTGGACTTCACCCGCCACCCATATGAAAAGCGAGAAAAATGAAGATTTTGTTTGTCACTGCCGGTTGCGCGTGTTTTGGCGCATCGGTTTTTTCCGGGCCGATCGCGGATCGGACGCTGCCGCCGGTTGAAAGACTCGCGGCGGTGGAGCACGCTCCGCTCAAACTGGTCGAAGACGGCAAATTGAATTTAGCCATTGTGGGCGAGTTCAAAAAAGAGGCGGCGGTGCGCGGCCCCGAGGGGCAGACCCTCGCGCTGAAAGCGCGCGATTCCGTCCGCCGCGGCGCTAACGTCATCGCTGAAGCGCTGGAGAAATGCACGGGCATGAAGCCGGTCATCTGCGAGCCGGACGATCCGAAGGTGTCGGGCTATCCGTATGTCATCGCGCTCGGGAAAACGGAATTGTCCGCATCGCTCGGAATGAAGCCAGACAAACTTCCGCGGGAGGGATTCGAAATCCGCACGTTCGACAAGGGCGTCGTCATCGCCGGCATGGACGGCTTCGCGATCCCAGGCTTCTACGACCGTTACAACTGGCGCACCGGACGCCTCACCTGCAACGGCACCGAATGGGGCGCGGCGGATTTCGTCGAGCGCTTCCTGCGGGTACGGAAATTCTCGCTCAAGGACAAAGGCCTCTGGGAATTCTTCCCGCCGTGCCGGAAACTTACGCTAAAGCCCGCCGCCTACAGGGATCACCCGCGCTTCATCTTCCGAGGGGCGAACCACGAGAATTGGCGCGTCGCGATTTCAACGGACTTTTTCGGCGGAGAAGCGCCCAATCCCATGGTGCTCGCCAAGGCGCATCCGGACAAGCTCGAAGAGATATTCTACCGCGATGCGTCCGGACGCCTCTGGCAGGATTCGGAGACTTATCTCTTCAACTATTTCGACGTCACCAACCCGAAGCTCGCCGACATTCTTATAAACGACTTCCGGCAATATTACGATTCGGACGGCAAAGATTCCTATTGGGGACATGTCTGGGCGCCGAGTTCACGGTACATCTGGTTCGGACAGTGCGACAGGGGTCTTATAATGGACACTCCGCGCGCCAAGTCATTCCCCCGTGCGGACGCGATCCCCTGTGACGTGATGAGCGAAATCTACGGCGAATTCTACCGCGTTCTCGGCGAAAAGGCGCTTAAGGCGTTCCCGGACAAAACTCTGGTCCTCATGGCTTATTCCAATTACCTGCGCGCACCGCGGCTTTTTTCTAAACTCCCTCCGAACGTGCACATGCTCGCCTGCGCGGGGACGCCGGCGCTTGTCAGGAGCGCCGCCTACCGTCGGGACGTGATCGACATTTACGAAGGATGGAACCGGATGATGCCGGAAGGCCGCAAGTGTGTCCCCTACACCTACGACCTGAGCTATAATTCACAAGGTCTGATACCTCAGACCTTGCGCGGGTATTTCGAGGGCGAGTACATGCGCGCGATGGCGCCTCATATAGCGCAGAATCTCGTCTATCCCTGCAATTACCTTCACGGACGCGGCAATTACCTGAGCGCTTATCTCACCTATCGCTGCCTTTGGAATCCTGATTACGATGTCGACGCGGGGCTCGCCGATTATTTCAATACGACCTGCGGGGAAGACGCCGGAAG